>URLP01000010.1 GCA_900548635.1 uncultured Megasphaera sp. | reverse complement strand
CGCTGGGCTTCGCCGCCGGAAAGGGTCCCGGCCGTCCGCGACAGGGTCAGGTAATCGAGGCCCACAGTCTGGAGAAAATTGAGGCGCGCCTTGATTTCCTTGAAAATCTGCTTGCCAATGAGCTGCTGCTTTTCCGTCAGCTTCAGATGGTCGAAGAAGGGAATCATTTCACTGACAGGCAAATCTGTCAGTTCGGCGATATTCAGGCCGCCGATCTTAATGGCCAGGGCTTCATGGCGCAGGCGCGTGCCGTGGCAGGTCGAGCAGGGCTTGACGGTCATGAACTGGCCGAACTGGTCGCGCATCATGTCCGACGAGGCTTCGCGGTAGCGGCGGCGCACCATGGGCAGGATGCCTTCAAAGGCCGTCGTGAACTGCTTCACTTCGCCGCGCAGGTTTTCATATTCAAAGACGCACTTGTCGTCAGAGCCGTTCATCAGTTTTTCCTGCAGGTCCTGCGGCAGGTCGTCGTAGCAGTTGTCCAGGGTAAAGCCGTAGGGCCGCAGCAGGCCGCCGAGCTGGCGCATGAACCACGAATCGGGGTTGCTGCTCAAAGCTGCGACGGCACCGTCGGCAAAGGACTTCCTGCGGTCCGGCAGGACGAGTTTGGCATCGACTTCCATCGTGCTGCCGATGCCCGAGCAGGCCGGGCAGGCGCCGAAGGGACTGTTGAAGGAAAAGAGGTACGGTTCGATTTCCGGCAGGCTGACGTGGCAGTCCGGGCAGGCGAAGTGCTGGCTGAAGGTCAGGACTTCCTTCGTGCTCATACGGAAAATGTGGACAATGCCGTCCGAGAGCTTGGCTGCCGTTTCCAGGGAATCCGTGAGGCGGGTCAGGATGCTGTCCTTGATGACCAGGCGGTCGATGATGACTTCGATGGTGTGTTTCTTGTTTTTATCCAGCGGGATGTCGTCAGAGAGGAGATAGACTTCGCCGTCGACGCGGACGCGGACGTAGCCGTCCTTGACCAGGCGGGCCAGGAGTTTCTGGTGCGTCCCTTTGCGGCCGTCGACGACAGGCGCCATGATCATGACTTTTTCGCCGCTGCCGAGGGTCATGACGGCATCCGCCATCTGCTCGATGGTCTGCTGGCGGATGGGTTTGCCGCATTTCGGGCAGTAGGCTTCACCGACGCGGGCATAGAGGAGGCGCAGGTAGTCGTAGATTTCCGTGACGGTTCCTACGGTCGAGCGGGGATTGCGGCTCGTCGTCTTCTGGTCGATGGAAATAGCCGGTGACAGGCCTTCGATGTAGTCGACGTCGGGTTTGTCCATCTGCCCCAGGAACTGGCGGGCATAGGCCGACAGGGATTCGACATAGCGCCGCTGGCCTTCGGCGTAAATCGTATCGAAAGCCAGGGACGACTTGCCCGAACCGGACAGGCCCGTAAAGACGACGAGCTTGTCCCGGGGAATCTTTAAATCGATATTCTTTAAATTGTGCTGACGCGCACCTTTAATGACAATATATTTATCTTCCATGATGCTCCTATACTCAATATTATATAAAACATGTCGGACTCAGCGGGTCGCCCACACGGAGACCCCTATAACGGAAATGTTCAAAAATTTAATCCATCACGGTAAACGATGAACGACCCACGACAAACGATAGGATAAAAGGGATGGCGTATGCCGACAAAAACCTTTGCATGACTATTTTCTTTTCGCGTCGGGGCGTTTGATTTTGCGGCGGTAGCGGCGCTGGGGCATGTCTTTGCCCTGCATTTCCTTAGGCAGCGTGTCGTCGTGGCTCAGGTCGGCGAGCTGCTGGCGCAGCTGGCCCAGGCGGTCGCGCAGTTCTGCCGCTTTTTCGAATTCCAGGTTCTTCGACGCTTCCTTCATCTGCAGGTTCATGGTCTTAATGACCTTGTTCAGGGCTTCGCGGCTCATCTTGCCGCCCTTCTTGCCTTTGCCGTAGGCCGCTTCATCTTCGGCAACCTTCGTCAGCTCGATGAGGTTGACGACGTCTTTCTTGACAGATTTCGGCGTGATATGGTGCTTCTTATTATAGGCATCCTGGATTTCACGGCGCCGCTGCGTTTCGTCCATGGCCTTGGCCATGGAATCCGTAATCTTATCGGCGTACATGATGACCGTGCCGTCGACGTTGCGCGCCGCCCGGCCCATGGTCTGGATGAGGGACGTTTCGGAACGCAGGAAGCCTTCTTTATCGGCATCGAGGATGGCCACCAGGGATACTTCCGGCATGTCCAGGCCTTCGCGCAGAAGGTTGATGCCCACGAGGACGTCGAAGACACCGGCCCGCAGGTCGCGAATGATATCGGCCCGTTCGATAGTGGCGATGTCCGAATGGAGATAGCGCACGCGGACGCCCATTTCCTTCAGATAGTCCGTCAGGTCTTCGGCCATCTTCTTGGTCAGCGTCGTCACCAGGACGCGTTCGTTCTTCTCGGTCCGCTTGCGGATTTCCCCTAAAAGGTCGTCCATCTGGCCCGTAATGGGACGGACTTCCACTTTCGGGTCCAAAAGGCCTGTCGGGCGGATGATCTGCTGGGCCAGATTGGTCTGGACTTCCATTTCATAGGGCCCCGGCGTGGCGCTGACGTAGACAATCTGGTTGATGCGTTCCACAAATTCTTCGAACTTCAGCGGGCGGTTGTCGAGGGCCGACGGCAGTCGGAAGCCGTATTCGATGAGGTTTTCCTTGCGCGAGCGGTCGCCGGCGTACATGGCCCGCAGCTGCGGCAGGGTGACGTGCGATTCATCGACGAGGATCAAGAAGTCATCAGGGAAATAGTCGAGGAGCGTATACGGCGCCTGGCCGGGTTTGCGGCCGGCGAGGTGGCGCGAATAGTTTTCGATGCCCGAGCAGTAGCCCATTTCTTCCATCATTTCCATATCGTAGCGCGTGCGCTGTTCCAAACGCTGTGCTTCCAGGAGATGGCCGCCGTCCTTGAGGACCTTCAGGCGTTCATCCAATTCCTGACGGATCGTCCCCAGGGCCCGTTCCATCTTGTCCTTCGTGGTGACATAGTGGCTGGCCGGGTAAATGGCGACGTGCTTGCGTTCGGCAATGACTTCGCCGGTAAGGACGTCGACTTCCGTCAGCCTGTCGATTTCGTCGCCGAACATTTCGATGCGGATGATGGACTTGTCGAAGGCAGCCGGGAAGACTTCGATCGTATCTCCGTGGACGCGGAAGGTGCCGCGTTCAAGATTCATGTCGTTGCGGCTGTACTGGATATCGACGAGCTTATGCAGGATTTCTTCCTGCGGTTTTTCCTGGCCCAGGCGCAGGGAGACGACGAGTTCGCTGTAATCTTCCGGGTCGCCTAAGCCGTAGATGCAGGAAACGGAAGCGACGATGATCACGTCGCGCCTTTCAAAGAGACTCATCGTCGCCGAGTGGCGCAGCTTATCGATTTCATCGTTGATGGACGCGTCCTTCTCGATATATGTATCCGTCGAAGCGATGTAGGCTTCAGGCTGGTAAAAATCGTAGTAACTGACAAAGTAACCGACTTCATTTTCCGGAAAAAAGGCTTTGAATTCGCTGCAGAGCTGAGCCGCCAGGGTCTTGTTGTGGGCGATGACCAGGGTCGGCTTCTGGACGGCTTCGATGAGCTTGGCCATGGTAAAGGTCTTGCCCGTCCCAGTGGCCCCCAGGAGGACCTGGGCCCACTGACCGCTGCGGACGCCTTCGGCAAGCGACGCAATGGCTTCCGGCTGATCGCCCATGGGCTCATAGGGCGCGACGACGCGGAAGGGATGGGATGTATCGTAATCTTTGTTGTAATGGGACATATCCATAGGAACTACCTCTTTTTCAGGCCCTTTTTACAGTTCTTATAGAGCGACCAGGGCCAGAGAACCGTAACGAAGACCGTAAAGGCAAAGCCGATATCGGACCAGTTGCGGGTAAATAAGACGTAATAGGACCAGGCCAGGGCGGCAAAGCCGAGAAGGTACATGATCCATTTATTGCGTTCCAGGCCGTAGTAGAGCTTGGGCGGCTGTTTCTTGTGTTCCTGTGCTGCTTCCTGCTCTGCTTCAGCGGCTTTGGCAGCTGCTTCCTTGGCCTGGGCTGCCTGCTGGGGCGTCATTTTCGCCAGGCGTTCTTCTTTTTTTCGTTTATTTCTGCGTGACATGGCTTGCCTCCCTATTTATTGACAATCTTGCCGATGTTCTTCAACTCGATGGACAACGTGCCGTCCGGGTTGTTGATGAACTGGATGTAATCGGTATTTTCAATGTATTCTGACGGGAACGTGATTTCAATGCCCGTATCGGTCTTGATTTTATGGCTGCGGCCGGCTTTCTGGGCATATTCTTTTTCGATGGCCACGGCGTCGGGCAGTTTCGCTTCTTTGACCTGTTCTTCAAATTCCCGCTGCAGCGCCGGCGCATCACCGAAGACGTCGCTGCCCAAATCCTGGGGCGAGAAGGAATCGGACGTTTCCGCATTTTCCACTAAGTACGTCTTTGCCTTGGAAAGGGCTTCGACCGTGCTGGCGCCGTGTTCTTCCGCAACTTTTTCGGCTATCTTGCTGACCACTTTGACGGCTTCCTTGCTGGAAATGACAGACGTGCACTGGAGCAGCCGCTCCGGCAGGAGATATACGTCTTCACCGTCCATCTTGCGCTTTTTGTCGATGAAATGGATAGCAAAATCGCTGAGACGGATGAGGGCATAGGCTTCGGCTTTCTGGGCCGTCCCGGGCAGGATGGCGTAATGCTTGATCAGCTTGTTGTAGACCGTCCCTTCGTCGTCGAGGATCTGATGGGTATAAGCCGTCCTGTTGTCCAGCATGAGGATGCCGATATTGCGCACATCGTCGTCATCCTGGAAATCGATGAGCAAGAGGTCCGTCGATTCTGGTTCGTCGCAGCGGGCCACGAGCTGATAGAGCTCGCGCGCCGTTTCCGCCGCCAGGTCATCGAAGGTCATGGTCCCTTCCAGAAGGGCCTGGAGCTTTGCCTGGTAGGCACTGGTCGCATAGAAGACGCCCGTCTTCTGGGCGGCATCGCCGAGGATGCGGTCCAAACGCTTGCTGACGTATTCATAGACGATATCGCTGCTGAAGTCGAGGTCTTTCTGGGAAACGATGCAGACATTGGTATTGAAATCAAAAATGTGGAGTACTGCTGAATTTATCATCATAAGCTATCTTCATCCTTTATGCTTGTTTTCGTAATTCAAAGACGCTGGCTTCGCGGGAACAGAGGACGCGGAACGGCAGCCAGTGGCCGGTGCCGCGGTTGACGTAGCCCCGGTATTCCCCATGTTGGAACATGCCGCGCAGGTACTTGAAGCCCAGCGCTGTGACCAAAGGACCAATGGGTGCGAACTGGGCGCCGTGCGTATGGCCGCACAAGGTCAGGGGGATATGGTGCTTGAAGCCTTCGTCGATGAAGGCCGAATGATGGGCCAGCATGACGACGAAAGCATCCTCGGGCACGCCGTCCAGGGCCTTTTGGACATATTCTTCCCGTTCTGCCGCAAAGGCACTGTCGCCCCTGGCAAAGCTGTAGTCGGCAGCGACGATATAAAAAGACCGGCCGTCACGGCCGCGGCAGCCCTGAAGGCCCTGACCGCAGCCTCGGCTGGCCCGGAAGGACGAGTTGCGCAGGATGCGGACCGGCGTCTTTTCAAGCATGGCCGTAATGGCATCAAAATCGCGGTAATATTCGTGATTGCCATAGCAAAAATCGATACCGTCCGGGAACCGGTCCGCATTGGCGGCGATAATGGCCTGGGCCTGCGGCAGGAGAGACAGCTCATCGATCAGGTCGCCCGTGATTTCCAGGCGGTTCACGCCCTGAGCTGCGACAGCATCGATGGCTTCCTGGAGGCGTCGGGGACTGAAGAAAAGGCCCATATGCAAATCCGAGAGCTGGACGATTTTATAACCGTCGAGATAATCCGGGAGATTCTTATATTTCAGGAGATGGTACGTCGTGTCCAAATCCCGTTCCCCCAGGAGATTGCCAGCACCGCTCGTCGCCAAGGCCGCCGCAGGAAGCAGCGCAGCGGCACCTTTAAGGAAGGTACGGCGCGACACACCGCCCCTGCGCCGGCGTCGACGCCGACGGCGCCTTCTGGTCCGGAAGGGCAGAGAAAAGGCATCGACGAGGAGCAGGCAGGGAAAGGCCAGGATAGCCGCCAGGAGCCAGATGAGCCCGGCCATGGCTTTCCAGTCATAGAGCCCGTCCCAGCCGGAAGCAGCCAGGCTCGGGAAGATTTCCTCGTAATGCGCAAGGCCCACAGCGGACAGAATGGAAAGGACCAGGTCCGCAAAGAGCAGCAGGCGGCGGTGTCCCGTCCGGGCCGCATAGTCCCAGAGCAGTCCGGTGAGAATGCAGAGGACAGTCGTAATGATCATAAAATTAATAAAGAAATGACCTTTCATGACTATACCATGGCCGTGATCTTGCCGTGCGGCCCTGCCCAGGGCAGGCGGGTGTAATCAGCACGTTCAAGCCACTGCCAAGCCTCCTTTTCCTGCAGTATTTCTCCGGCAGCTGCCGCAGTATAGACGGTCATCTGCCAGGTCTTATGCGAAAAAACGCTCTTCACTTCACCGACGGGGCCTTCGATGTCCGAAACCTGCAGGCCCAATCCTTCGAGAAGGCGGCAGGCGGCGTCGAGGCCGTCTTTCCCCTTTCCCTGCACGCTAGGGAATTCCCACATCGACGCGAGCAGGCCCTGAGGCGGACGGCGGTGGAGCCATTTCGTGCCCTGGCTGACGGCCAGGACCGTAATGGCTTCTACAGGATGCTTCTGTTTCTTGATACGCACGGGCAGCTCCCCTTCTTTGCCCAGTTCATGGGCCAGACAAAGAGAAGACAGCGGACAGGCTTCACAGCGGGGATGCTTGGGAATACAGACCATGGCGCCCAGGTCCATGAGAGCTTCGTTGAAAGAGCCCGGTGCCTTGTCGGGCAGCTGTTCCTGCACAAGGGCCGTGATTTCTTTCTTCACGGCTGTGGATAAAATATTTTCTTCAATGTCGTAAAGGCGGGCAAAGATGCGCAGGACGTTGCCGTCGACGGCGGCTTCCTTCTTGCCGTAGGCCAGGCTTAAAATGGCGCCGGCCGTATAATCGCCAACGCCTTTCAGGGACTGCACATCTTTTCTGTTTTCCGGTACATGGCCGCCGTATTTGGCCTCTACTTCCTGGACGGCCTGGTGCAAGTTGCGGGCCCGCGAATAGTAGCCCAGGCCCTGCCACTGGCGCAGGACATCGTCCTGAGAAGCAGCGGCCAGGTCACGGAGCGTCGGGAAATGTTCCATCCAGCTGTCGTAATAGGGCCGGACCGTTTCGACCTTCGTCTGCTGGAGCATAATTTCCGAGACCCAGACCTTATAAGGATCCCGCGGCGACGCATCGCGCCAGGGCAGGTCCCGGCCGTGAGCGGCGAACCAGTCCAAGAGGAGCGGGCTCCAATGAGTTTCTTTTATATCCATATAATAATAAGCCTCTTTCTTTCTACACTATTATCTACTAGTATAGGAATCAAGAGGCTTTTTGTCAAACACGTGTTCCCTTCAATTTTCACTTTTCAGATAACGCTGCGCGCACCCTCCTTAAAGCCGTCAACTTCTTTCTTCGGTTCTGCTGCCTGCTGGCCCTTCCGGTATTTATCATACTGCTGCAGCATCTTCCATGCGCGGAAATTCTTAGCCATGATTTTTTCCATTCGCCATACATACATAGAAAGGCCCCCTTTGTGAAGTAAAAGTTTGTAGTAAAAAAAGAAGCTGCGTACAGGAAAATTTCCATACAACAGCTTCTTTGCTTAACTTTTTCTTGCTTTCATTATATCGCAGTTTTATCTCTTATCAAGGGACAACCGTCCACTTTAAACATCAAACTCCAAATTTTTATATCCTATGCAGATGTTTCAATGAGACGTCGAGGATGGGTGCCGAGTGGGTCAGGGCGCCGCTGGAGATGTAGTCGACGCCGAGGTCGGCGAGGGCAGTGATATTTTCTTTCGTCACATTGCCGGAACATTCGATTTCGGCCCGGCCGGCGATGAGGTCTACAGCTTTCTTCATCGTATCGTGGTCCATGTTGTCGAGCATGATGATGTCAGCGCCGGCTTCGACGGCTTCGCTAACCATGTCCAGCGTTTCCGTTTCTACTTCAATCTTGCGGACGAAAGGCGCATAGGCCTTGGCCATGGCAATGGCCTTGGAAACGCTGCCGGCGGCACCGATGTGGTTATCCTTGAGGAGGACGCCGTCAGAAAGATTGTAGCGGTGATTCTTGCCGCCGCCGACGGTAACGGCGTATTTTTCAAAGACCCGCATGTTCGGCGTCGTCTTGCGCGTATCGACAAGGGTGATGCCCGTCCCTTCGAGGAGCTTGACGGTCTGCCGCGTATAGGTCGCAATACCGCTCATGCGCTGCAGGTAATTGAGGCCGACTCGTTCCGCCGAGAGGATGACCCGGATACTGCCGACGACTTTGGCCAGTTTCTGGCCTTTCTTCACTTCATCGCCGTCTTTGGCGAAAAACTCGAACCACGTCTTATCGTCGAGGAGCGTAAAAGCCCGGGCAAAGACGTCGAGGCCGGCGATGATGCCGTCGTCTTTGCAGAGGAGTTCCGCTTCCCCCTGGCAGTCTTCGGGCATGATGGCATTGGTCGAGACGTCTTCGTCCGTAATGTCTTCCCGCAGGGCCTGCAGGATCAGCGGATCAGCCTGCAATTTCATGGTGACGCTGTTCATCGATTTCACGCTCCTTTTCCATTTCCGAGAGGACATCCCGGCGGTATTCTTCTGCCATCGAATCTTCATGACCGATGACGTAGGCTGCCGTCTGGTTCAAGGCCTTTTCAAAGGCCGCATCACTGACCGGCGCTGCCGGGCCTTCGCTGACGATGTGCTGAGCCGCGCGCTTGCCGAAGACCAGACTTTCCAGAAGAGAATTGCTGGCCAGGCGGTTGCGGCCGTGGACGCCGTTGCAGCTCGTTTCGCCGACGGCATAGAGATGGTCCAGCGTCGTCCTGCTGTATTTATCGACATGGATGCCGCCCATGAAGTAGTGCTGCGCCGGCGTGACCGGGACCCAGTCCTTCGTCGCATCGATGCCGTCTTCCAGGCAGCGTTCATAGATGTGCGGGAAATGATGCTTGATGACGTCTTCTCCGAGGACGGTCATATCGAGCCAGACAAAGGGACGGTCGTCTTTCTTCATCTGCTTGCGGATCTCTGCCGTCATCAGATCGCGGGGCAGGACTTCGTTGGCAAAGCGCTTGCCGTCCTTGCCGCGCAGTTTGGCACCTTCACCGCGGACGGATTCAGAAATGAGGAAGCTGCGGCCGGGCTTCTTGGAATAGAGCGACGTCGGATGGATCTGGACGTAGTCGATGTGTTCCAATTCGACGCCGTGACGCATAGCAATGGCCAGAGCATCGCCTGTCAGATGCGGGAAATTCGTCGAATGGTCGTAGAGGCCGCCGACACCGCCGCTGGCGAGGATCGTTTCATCGGCCCGGATGGCCTTATAACTGCCCTGCTTATCGCGGGCAATGATGCCCAGGCAGCGATTGCCGTCGGTAATGATGTCGACCATAGTCGTAAAGTCGCGGATCGTCACGTTGGGCAGCTTGCGGACAGCCGCCAGCAGATGACTCGTGATTTCCTTGCCCGTAATGTCTTCATGGAAGAGGATGCGCGGCCGCGAATGGCAGCCTTCGCGCGTGTAGTCGAGGGAGCCGTCGGGCTTGCGGGCGAAATCGACGCCGTAGCCGATGAGTTCGTTGATCACGTCCCGGGAAGAGCGGATCATGATGTCTACCGATTCGCGCCGGTTTTCATAGTGGCCGGCTTTCAGCGTGTCTTCCATGAAGCTGTCGTAATCGTCCTTATCGTGAAGGACGCAGATGCCCCCTTGGGCTAAAAAGGAATCGCTGTTCTCTACTTCGTCTTTCGTAATCATCAGGACTTTCTTGTCCTGCGGCAGATGCAGGGCGGCAAAAAGGCCGCTCGCACCGGTACCGACGATGACAACATCTGTCGTTTCTGTTTCCATTTTCTATTCCCTCTTTTTATTTCGCTAATTCCAGCATCCGCTGCAGAGAGCAGACGGCTTTTTTGGCAACGTCTGCGTCGACATGGACTTCATTGCTTTCGTCGCGCAGGCAGTCGCGGACTTTTTCCAGTGTGACTTTCTTCATATTGATGCAGTACGCATCGGCCATGGCCGGGTAGAATTTCTTATCGGGATTGCGCGTTTCCAGCTGGTAAAAGACGCCGCCTTCCGTGCCGATGATGAATTCCTTGGCGTCGGACTTGCCGGCATAATCGATGATGCCCGCCGTGCTGCCGACATAATCAGCCAGGGCCAGGACTTCCTTGCGGCATTCCGGATGGGCCAGGAAAAGTGCCTTAGGATGCGTGGCCTGGACTTCTTTCACGTAAGCCGGATCGACCGTGTCGTGACGCGGACAGAAGCCGTTATTGAGGATGAAATGCTTATCCGGCACCTGCGTCGAAACGTAGTGGCCCAGATTGCGGTCCGGCGTGAAGAAGATATTCTTATTGGGCAGTTTTTTGACAATCTTCACGGCATTGGACGACGTGACGCAGACATCGGACACGGCCTTGACGGCAGCCGTCGAATTGACGTAGCAGACGACAGCCAGGTCATCGTACTGAGCACGGACCTTTTCAATCGTCGCCACGTCGGCCATATGAGCCATGGGGCAGCTCGCCGTTGCATCGGGCATAAGGACCTTTTTGCCGGGATTGAGCATCTTTGCACTTTCCCCCATGAAATCGACGCCGGCAAAGACAATGATCTTGGCGTCCGTTTCAATGGCTTTCTTGGCCAAACCAAAAGAATCGCCCACGAAATCCGCATATTCCTGGACTTCATCGGGCACGTAATAATGAGCAAGGATAATGGCCTGTTTTTCTTTCTTCAAGGCCGCGATTTCATCTTCAATATACACAAAATGTCATCCTTTCCGGAGCGAGGTCAACCCTCTTTTGATATTGCATCTATTATACCGTATCGGTAAACTTTTGACAATACTGCTGTCAAGACAATGTAAAGAGTAAGAAAGAGACTGCCGCATGAAGCGAGCAGTCCCTTTCGTGATTCGTTTGGCGTGGTTCGTTTGGCGAAGTTCCGCGCAGAAACATGTTTAGGCTATATACAGGATTCACGCGGGCGACCCACGGCAAACGACATGATAAAAAGAATCATGTATGATGGCCAAAACATTATGCAGTACGCTATTTGTTAATCATGTCGAGCAAATCATGCAGTTTATCGATGGTTTCGGCTGCTTCTTTGCGTACGTCTTCGGGATCGCGTTCGATGCGGGCGACGCCGCTTTCCATGGCAGCTTTGGCGACAGCGGCGGCGACGGCCGGGGCGACGCGTTTGTCGAAGGCATCGGGGATAACGTGGTCTTCAGCCAGTTCGTCATCGCTGACGAGGGAGGCGATGGCATAGGAAGCGGCGAGCTTCATGTCTTCGTTGATGCTGCGGGCGCGGACGGCCAGGGCGCCGCGGAAGATGCCCGGGAAGACCATGACGTTGTTGATCTGGTTCGGTGCATCGGAGCGGCCTGTGCCGACTACTTTGGCACCGGCGGCCTTGGCGGAGGCGTAATCCGTTTCCGGAATCGGGTTGGCCATAGCGAAGACGACGGCATCGTCGGCCATGGACTGGATGATTTCCTTGGTAAAGATATGCGGTGCCGAAACACCGAGGAGAAGGTCCGCCCCTTTAACGGCATCGGCCAGCGTGCCGTGCGCATGGGTCGGATTAGTCAGTTCGGCCAGTTCTGCCTGGACCGGATTGAGACCTTCCATGCCGGCATAGAGGATGCCCGGGCGGTCGACCATGGTGACGTTCTTGGCGCCGGCCCGGACGAGGAGGCGGCCGATGGAAGCGCCGGCAGCACCGGCCCCGTTGATGACGATGCGGGCTGTCTTCAGATCTTTATGGACATAGCGGAAAGCGCCGATGACACCGGCCAGGGCGGCAATAGCCGTGCCGTGCTGGTCGTCGTGGAAGACAGGGATGTCCATTTCCTTTTTCAGGGTCTGTTCGATTTCATAGCACTTCGGTGAAGCGATGTCTTCCAGATTGATGCCCGCAAAGGACGGCTGCAGGCGCTTGACCGTTTCGATGAATTTCTGCGGATCCTTCGTATCCAGGCAGATAGGGACGGCATTGACGCCGCCGAAGACCTTGAAGAGGATCGATTTCCCTTCCATGACCGGCATGGCCGCTTCCGGGCCGATGTCGCCGAGGCCGAGGACGCGGGTCCCGTCGGAAATGACGGCAATCATGTTGCCGCGGCAGGTCAAATCAAAGGACAAGTCCGGGTCCTTCGCAATTTCCCGGCACGGCTGGGCGACGCCCGGCGTATAGAGGATGCTCAAGTCATCGCGGGTCTTAATGACGGCCCGGGGAATGGTTTCAATAATGCCGTGTTTGCCGCGGCGGATTTTCATCGCTTCTTCATCAAAATTCATCGTATAAATTCCTCCTATGTTCAATCGTTATGCATTAAAGATGGCCTGAGGCTCTGTAAATTCCAGCATCCCATCCTTGCCGCCTTCACGGCCGATACCACTTTCCTTGAAACCGCCGAAAGGCGCTGTGACGTCGCGCGGGCTGTCGTTGACGTAGACATTGCCCGACCAGATGGCTGCTGCTACTTTGGAAGCTTCGTCCTTATCCGGACCCCAGACGGCTGCATTGAGGCCATACGGCGTATCATTGGCAATGGTCAGGGCTTCGTCGACCGTATCATAGGCGATGACGCAGAGGACAGGCCCGAAGACTTCTTCGCGGGCAATGGTCATATCATTCGTGACATCCGTAAAAATCGTCGGGGCTGCATAGTAGCCCGTTTCCGGAGCTGCCGGCCGGCCGCCGGCGAGGAGCGTCGCTCCTTCTTCGATGCCTTTGGCGATATAGCCATCGACGGTCTGCCACTGGTCGTAGGAAGCGAGAGGTCCGATTTTCGTTTCTGCCTGCGTCGGGTCGCCGACGGTATATTCCGGCAGGATCTGCAACATGAGCGCTTCGATGTCCTTCTTTTCTTCCTTCGGGATGATCAGGCGCGACAAGGCCGTACAGGTCTGGCCGCTGTTCAGGAAAATGGAGTTGAAGCACATGCGGATTGCTTTTTCGTAATCCGCGCCTTTGAGAAGGACGAAGGGCGATTTACCGCCCAGTTCCATGCTGATGCGCTTCATCGAGCCCAGAGCCCGCTGAGATACCTTGATACCTGCCGACGTGGAACCTGTAAAGGAAACCATGGCGATATTCGGGTCATCGCAGATGGCATTGCCGACCTGGCTGCCCCGGCCGGCGACGAGGTTGAAGACGCCCTGCGGGAATTCTGCCCGATCAAAAGCTTCAGTCAGATAATAAGCCGTCACTGGCGTATGCTGACTCGGTTTGAGGACGACTGTCGCGCCGACGAGCAGGGCCGGGACGACTTTCTGGATAATCTGGCCTAAGGGATAATTCCACGGCGTAATGCAGCCGATGACGCCCAGGGGCCGCCGGTAGACGACGGACTGGGAAAGATGTTCGACCAAAGGCAATTCCGGTGCCAAGTCGATGTACGACTGGGTACGCACGAACTGATAACCGATATGGTTCGTCCTGGCAAAGGCCACAGGCGCCCCTAATTCCTTGACGACAGCGTCGACGAACTGCGGTTCCAGTTTGATCATCTGGACCAGCAGGTTCTTCAGATACGTAATGCGGTCTTCCAGCTTCATGGCGCTCCAGGCCGGGAAAGCCCGGGCAGCCGCCTTCGCTGCCGCTGCCACATCGTCAGCCCCGGCAGCGGCGACAGTGGCGAAGATTTCCTTCGTCGCCGGGTTTTCTACGTCAATATATTGACCGGACAGCGGCGCGACCCACTGACCGTCAATGTATAATTTCTTCAAATCCATAAAAGTCCCCCCTTTGATAGCATTAAGTATTCTTACATTATAGAGAGAAAAAAGCGACGATGCAAGGAAAAAGAGCTGTCGCATTGAGCGAACAGCTCTTTTCGTTCGTCATGGGTCGTTCATCGTTCGTCGAAATTACGACGAACGAACTACGATGAACGATGAACTTTTATTTTGCTTCTGCTTCTACAGCTTCTTTGCTGTTGGTGAAGTGGCCGATGACGGAGCCGCCTACGAGGCCGATGATGAAGGGTGCGATCCAGCCGAAGCCGTATGTCGAAAGCGGCGTGGCTGCGACGATGGCTTTGGCGAAGCCCAGACTGCTGAGGCCCGGCAGGGATTCGAGGAGGGCGAAAATCGTAACCAGATAGACAGAGCCTTTATAGGCGCCGTTGTTCGGCATGAAGCGGCCGATGATGCCCAGGACCAGGAGGGCCAGGCAGGGCGGATAGCAGACGCCGAAGATCCAGCCGATGTAGGTAACGATGCCGTCAACACCGAGGAGCGCTGTCAGCGCCGAAAGGACAGAGCAGACAACGGTGACTTTCTTATAGCTGATGCGCTGGCCCGTCGCGGTGCTGGTGAATTCGGCAACGGCGGCAATCTGGCCGATGGCCGTCGTCAGGCAGGCCAGGACGACAGCGATACCCATGGGAACCATGACCCAGGAACCGACGCGCTGGATGATGGCGACGAGCAGTTCTGCACGGCCGATGGTCTGCGGATAATCGCCGCTGACACAGGCGCCCATGTAGAGGAGGCTGCCGTAGATGATGAGCAGGAGGACAAAGGCAACGATGCCGCAGTAGATGAGCACTTTATTGCGCTGACCGACAGTCGTATAGCCTTTGCCGTAAATGGAGCTGATGAAGACGGCGGCCATGATGAAGCTGACCAGGACGTCGCCTGTGTTGTAGCCGCCGAGGAAAGCATTGACGAAAGGATGGTCGACGGCCGGTGCGACCGGCGTGCCCAGGGGATTGAAGATGCCCGCAAAGGCGACGATGACCAGGATCAATGCCAGGAGCGGCGTCAGGTATTTGCCCATGCGGTCCATGACGTTGTTCTGATCGGCAACGAAGAAGAAACAGATGACGAAGTAGGCGATGACCAGCGGTACGAAGGGCGCTGCCGGCAGATTGCCCTGGATACCGAGCTGAATGGCCGTGGCGCACGTACGGGGAATGGAGACGAACGTGCAGACCAGCATCAGCGCAGCCAAAAGGACGTTGTACGTATTCTTCCCTACTTTTTCCGTAATGGCATGGACATCACCGTTCAGACCGATGACGATGAGCGTAAAGATAGGCAGGAAAATGCCGGAAAGCGTCAGGCCGGCCAGACCGGAAAGGAAATCACTGCCGCTGTTCAGACCGAGCTGCGGCGGGAAAATGAGGTTGCCTGCACCGAAGTACGTGGCAAAGAAGGCAAAGCCCAGGATGATGATATCCAGTCCCTTGATGGCTTTACCGCCGGAAGCGTTGTTGTTCATGAAAAGACCCCCTACGAATGATAAATGTGAAAATAAGTACAAAACACGACAAAAATAAAAGAGGCGCTGCCTCCAAGCTGCGCCTCTGTCATAACATATCTTTCAGGAATAGCCTGTAGGAATTGGCACCTTACCGACGGCAGGTTGCCGCAGCGTCATCAGGCCCGTCCCTCAGCTGCTCTTGATATTACTTATGAAATTTTGTATGTATTGGTATTATTTTATTAAACTTTTAATCATTTGTCAATAGGTCAATTTTATTTTAACGTTTTACTGCTGCTCATTATTTTGGCAGCTCGGGCAGAGGTCTGCCAAAAAACAGTTGTCGCACAAGGGCTTGCGGGCTTTGCAGACCCGCCGGCCGTGCCAGATGAGCCAGTGATGGGCCCGGCTCCACCATTCCTCAGGGATAGCTTTCTGCAGGCCCTTTTCCACTTCCAGCGGCGTCTTGCCTTCAGCCAGCTGCAAGCGGTTCGAGACGCGGAAGACATGTGTATCGACGGCAATGGCCGGCGTGTTGAAGAGGATGCTGACCAGGACGTTCGCCGTCTTGCGACCGACGCCGGGCAGCTTCACCAGTTCGTCAAAGGTCTGCGGCACTTCGCCGTTGTACTTTTCGCAGAGGATGGCGCAGGTGGCCAGGATATTCTTAGCCTTGCTGCGGTAGAGGCCGCAGGTGCGTATCTTTTCTTCCAGGCCTTGGAGACCAAGGCTGAGCATCTTTTCCGGCGTATTGTATTCCGGGAACATGCCGGCCGTGACGATGTTGACCCGTTCATCCGTGCACTGAGCCGACAGGATGACGGCAATCATCAGTTCAAAAGGTGAATTGTAGTGCAGGGCCGGCTTCATGATGCCGTACTGGTCCTGGAAGCGCTGCAGCATTTCATCTTTTACTTTTTGAGAAATAGCCATATTACTTTACTTCCTTATTCGTGTCGATGACTTCATTGAGGCTCCCCATTTCATAGCCGCCCAAGTCGAGGGTGACGTAAGTAAAGCCCGTGTCTTTAATGGCCCGGACGATTTCTTCGCGGTGGGCCAGGATGGACGGGATTTCGCTGACGGCCACTTCGATGCGGGCCACATCGCCATGATAGCGGACGCGCAGGGAGCCCTGGATATAGGGCGCAACGGCCGCTTCTGCCGCATCGATCTGAGCCAGGCGGTGCGCTGTCAGAGTAACGCCGTAAGGGATACGGCTGGCCAGGCAGGCCGCACTCTGCTTACTCCAGGTCTGAAGGCCGAATTCTTTGGACAAGGCCCGGATATCCGCTTTTTCCAGGCCTGCTTCGATCATCGGGCTGCGGACGCTGTCCGACAATTCTTTCAAGGCCTTCATGCCCGGCCGGAAATCACCGAGATCATCGATGTTCCCCCCATCGATGACCCAGTGATAACCTTCTTTTTTGGCCAGGTCCACGAGGGCCGTGAAGCGGATCTTCTTGCAGTAATAGCAGCGGTCCGGCGGATTGGCGACGAACTGCGGGTCATCGAATTCCGTCGAATTAACCAGGAGATGGCGCACGCCGATGACCTTGGCCATGGCCTTGGCATCGGCCGCTTCACTGCCCGGCAGGGTCGCTGAGACAGCCGTCACGGCCAGGACCTTATCGCCCAGGACCTGATGAGCTGCATAGGTCAGGAAGGTGCTGTCGACGCCGCCGGAAAAACCGACGACGACACTGCCCATGTCCTTTAAAATCTGCTGCAGCTTTTCATATTTCTTCTCTGTTTCCGTTGAAATCAAAATGTTTCCCCCTCGAATCGATATATTGCTGGTAAAAATCGCAGATGACGCCCTTCATTGCCTCATCATCCACGTACGGCAGGGCCTGCTGCCAAAGCACGTCAGGCACGCCATAATAGGCTTCGGCAATACTGCCGGCAATGGCTGCCTGCGTATCCGTATCGCCGTTGAGCCAAATCGCTTTGCGGATCGTATCTTCATAATCCGTCCCTTCCAGGAAGCACTCGATGGCTTCAGGGACGCTGTGTTCCGTATCGCACGTAAACTGATAGGTCGGCCGTATCTGGGCCAGACGCTTGTCCAAGGGATAGAAATACTGGCGCAGATAGTCAGCGATCGCCGCCTTGCTCTGCCCCTGACGGGCCAGGAAAATGGCCGAAGCCACGGCTACCGCACCCTTGACAGCCTGCGGATGGTCATGGCTGACAGCAGCCGTCAGTTCCGCCAGTTCCTGCGCTTCTGCCAGGGAATCAGCAACCCAGCCGGCAGGGCTGACGCGCATAGCCGCTCCATTGCCGTAACTGCCGTAAGCCGGCGCCCGGTCGGACCGGAACCAGCGGCGGAACATGCCGCCGAAACCGGCATCCGGATACTTGCGGCACCAATAACGGAGCTGGCGCCGCAGCGGTTCAAGATAGCCGCAGTGCGACTTCTTCCCTTCCATCAGGGCCGCCGCCACGGCAACGGTCGTCACCGTATCGTCCGTAAAACGGTCCTGCCGCACGAAGAGCGGAAAATCAAGGGACGAAGCAGCCGCGCCGAATTCATAGACAGAACCGGCAATATCGCCGATGATAGCCCCTTTCATATAATCATCTCCTTAAAAGAAATGAGCCGATTCTTTTTTCAATACTTCATCGCGCAGGGCCGACAGCTTCGTGCTGCGCTGAACCCACATTTCTTCCGGGTTGACCAGGCGCAGGTATTCCGGCCATAAGGTCTGGATCTGCTGATCCGCATATTCCATGATAGCCTTGAGGCTCGGTTTGGCATAGACCAATTTCCCTTTCTGGAAAATCGGGACGAGCATCTTCTGGACGCGGTACGTCCCGCCCTTGATGGTGCGCGAACGCCAGGGAGCCTTGTCGCTCTGGAGCTGGAGATCTTTCGTTTCGTCGATGCTTTCGCCTTCAAGAATGATAATGTCGGCTTTCATCTTGGCTGATGCCTTATCGTAAATGCGCAGGACATTCTTCAGACCCGGGTTGGAAATCTTTTCGGCATTGTCACTCATCTTGATTTTCGGAACGAATTTGCCGTCATCGTACTGGCCGACGAGCTTGAAGACGCCGCCCAGGGACGGGCTGTCCTTGGCCGTAATCAGGTTCGTGCCGACGCCCCAGGAAGTGATCGTGCAGCCCTGGGCTTTCAGTTCGGAAATCAGGTTTTCATCGAGGTCGTTGGAAGCGGCAATGATGGCATCGGGGAACCCGGCATCGGTGAACATCTTCGTCGCTTCTTTCGACAAGTAAGCCAGGTCGCCGCTGTCGAGGCGAATGCCGTAGGCCTTGGGCAGGGTGCCGGCGGCCTTCATTTCCTTGAAAATCATAATCGCATCGGGAACGCCCTGTTTCAGCGTGTTGTACGTATCGGCCAGGAGGATGAGGTTGTTCGGATACTGGCGGGCGTAGGCGCGGAAGGCTTCCAGTTCTGTCGGGAAGCTCATGATCCAGCTGTGGGCCATGGTCCCTAAGATGGGCATGCCGAACTTGGCACCGGCCAGGACATTGCTCGTGCCGTTGAAGCCGCCGATCATGGCCGAACGGGCGCCGTAGACGCCGGCCGATTTCCCCTGAGCTCGGCGCAGGCCGAATTCCATGAGGTTGTCCTTGCCGGCGACGGTCCGGACACGGCGGGCTTTCGTGGCAATCAGGCTTTCATGGTTCATAATCATGGACATGCACGTTTCCAGGAGCAGGGCTTCATCTTTCTTGGTCTGGACGCGCAGGAGCACTTCCTGCGGAAAAGCGACGGTCCCTTCAGGCATGGCATAAATATCGCCAGTGAAATGCAGATCCTTCAGATAATCGAGGAATTCCGGCTTGAAAAAGCCCGTGCGCTGCAGATAGGCCAGGTCGTCATCGCTGAAATGTATATTGTGTACATAATCGATGAGATGTTCCAGCCCGGCGACGACGGTATAGCCGCCCTGGAAAGGATTGGTGCGGTAATAACGGTCGAAGACACACTGCTGTTCATGTTTTCCTTCAAAAAATAAGCCCTGCATCATCGTCAATTGGTACAGGTCTGTCAATAACGCTTTCGTATACAAGATAACTCGCCTCCAAAAAGTAGTTGCCTTTATTATACCGCAGTTAATGATAAAGGCCCAATAAAATACCAATTTTGCATACATTGAAAATTACTATACATAGTTGGCATGATAGAAAAAAGGGATTGCCACACGAAGGTTTTTACCATCATGCACAATCCCTTTTTCATGTCGTTTGTCGTGGGTCGTGGTTCGTTTGGCGAGAATGCCAACAAATACAAAATAAGTTTATTCACGGAATTCGCGCGGGCGCCCCACGTGGGCGCCCCTACCCCGGACTGCAGACTGCGGACCGCGTTCATTTCGGCAAACGGCAAACGAGCCACGGCAAACGATATACTCATTTTCTCTTCAATACGTTATGAACGGCAGCGATGACGTCTTCTGCAGAGAGGTTGTAGGCCTTGAGGAGGTCTTCCGGTTTCCCTGATTCGCCAAAGCGGTCCTGGATGCCGACGAATTCGACGGGCACGCAGCAGTGACGGGCCAGGGCTTCGCAGACAGCGCTGCCCATGCCGCCCATGACCTGGTGTTCTTCACAGACGACGACGGCTTTGGTTTCGGCTGCACAGGAACAGACGGTCTCGACGTCAAGGGGTTTGACCGTATGGACGTTGACGACGCGGGCCGAAATGCCTTCAGCCGCTAATTGGTCTGCCGCCATCAGGGCTTCGTGGACCATGAGGCCGTTAGCAAAGATCGTAACGTCTTTGCCGTCCCGGAAAATCGGCGCCTTGTACAAATCGAAAGGCGTATCTTCTTTTGTGACGACCGGCGCCGGGTTACGGCCGAAGCGGACATACGACGGCCCGTGGATGTCGTAGACGGCGAGCGTCGCCTTGTACGTTTCCCACCAATCGCAGGGCGTGATGACCATCATGTGCGGGATGACGCGCATCAGGGCGATGTCTTCCAAAGCCTGGTGCGTCGCCCCGTCAGGACCGACGGAAATGCCGGCATGAGCGCCGCCGAGTTTGACGTTGAGATTATTGTAGCAGACGGTATTGCGGATCTGTCCCCAGGCACGGCCCGTCAGAAAGACGCCGTACGTCGAAATGAAGGGCACAAAGCCCGTCAGGGAGAGGCCGGCTGCAGTGCCGACGAGGTCCTGTTCGGAAATACCGACGTTAATGTATCGGTCAGGATATTTTTGGCGGATCCATTCGGTCCGCGTCGATTTGGCGACATCCGCGTCGAGGACGAGGACATCATCGTGAAGACGGCACAATTCCAGCAGTGCTTTGCCGTAGCCGTCGCGCATAGGTACTCGTTCCATCAGGGCACCTCCGTTTTTAATTCATCCATGGCCAGGCGGTACTGCGCTTCATCCGGCGCCGTGCCGTGCCATTGGGCCTGATTTTCCATATACGAGACGCCCTTCCCTTTGATGGTATGGGCAAGGATGACCGTCGGCTTTTCATGATAGGCCTTGGCCGCCGCGTAGGCATCATAGAGAGCATCCGTATCGTGGCCGTTTACGCTGAGGACATGCCAGCCGAAACTTTCCCATTTCGCATCCATAGGCTCCATGTTCTTGATAGAGACCAGGGAATCGACGAGCTGCAGGCCGTTGCAGTCGACAATCAGACAAACATTGTCCAAATGGTGCTGGGACGCAAAGGCCGCAGCTTCCCAAATCTGGCCTTCCTGCTGTTCGCCGTCGCCGATAAGGCAGAAGACCTGCGGCGTTTCCTGACGCCGCTTCAGGGCCAGGGCGATGCCGTTGGCAATGGACAGGCCTTGTCCCAGGGAGCCGACAGCACAGTCGAGACAGGGCAGTTTTTCCAGGTTCGGATGCCCCTGGAGAACGCTGCCGACGCTGCGCAGGGTATCGAGCAGGGCTAATGGGAAATAGCCTTTATGCGCCAGGATGCTGTAGTAAGCCGGCGCCGCATGGCCCTTGGAGAGGACGAAGCGGTCCCGTTCCGGTGCATGGGGCCTGTCGGGAAAACATGTAAAAATATCCGTAAAATACAATGTGGCCATGATTTCCACGGCGGACAGGGAACTGCCGGGATGACCGGAACCAGCGCGGTAAATCGAGCGCACCGTATCCCGCCGTATCTGCGTGCACACATCATGTAGATCATGCTTCATGAAGCATAGCCTCCTATATTAGGCCGTCATGAAAAAAACGCCGCAATACCCCCGTTGATGTCTGGCGGCGATACGCGTGCGTTCGGACATACGACCTCTTTGTTCGTTTCCATCATTTAAGATTATTGTACAATGATTATATACGCAAGTCAAACAGAATATACCATCTGTACATGCTTCATGATTTTATAGCAAGAAATATTTCCTATATGCGCATAAAGAACATAAAAGGAGCTGCCGCAGCAGCTCCTTTCACAGGATTCACGCGGGCGTCCGATTATGGTCGCCCTTACACCAACCCTCAAATATCAAACTTCAAACTCTTTCATTTCCTTCACGACTGCCGGGTCTACGGCGAAAGCGTGGGCTTCATCCGGGAAGCTGCGGTCTTTGACGTCGCGGATATACTGGCCGACGGCATCGACGATAGTCTGATGCAGGTCGGCATAGGTCTTGACGAATTTCGGCCGGAAGCCGCTGCTCATGCCCAAGAGATCCGTGCAGACCAGGACCTGGCCGTCCGTGCCGTTGCCGGCGCCGATGCCGATGGTCGCTGCCGTATGCAGGGCTTTCGTAATTTCTGCGGCGATGTCCGTCGGCACGCATTCCAGGGTAATGGCAAAAGCGCCGGCTGCTTCCAGCTTCAAAGCATCGGCAATCAGTTTCTTGGCCGTTTCACTGTTCTTGCCCTGGACGCGGAAGCCGCCGAGCTGATGGACGGACTGCGGCGTCAGGCCGATATGGCCGACGACGGGGATACCGGCTGTCGTCATGGCTTTCACGGCATCGCAGACACTGGCACCGCCTTCGAGCTTGACGGCATCGCAGCCTGTTTCCTTCATCAGGCGGCCGGCGTTGTGCAGGGCCTGCTGCGTACTTTCCTGATAGCTCATGAAGGGCATGTCGCCGACGACGAGGGCCCTTTTCACGCCGCGGACGACGGCAGCCGTATGGTGGATCATATCTTCCATGGTCACAGGCAGGGTCGACGTATGACCCATGACGACATTGCCCAGGGAGTCGCCGACGAGAATCATATCAATGCCTGCTTCGTCAACATTCTGGGCCATGATATAATCATAAGCCGTGATCATGGAAATCGGCGTTCCTTCTTTCTTCATCTTTTGAATGGTCAGATTGGTTACTTTTTTGTTCATGTTGAACTCCTTCCGCCATCGCAAGGATTCTTGTCAGCATCGTATGCTGTTGGGCTGTAATCGTTCCGTTCTTTAAGGCTATACCGGCGGCAGCAGCGCCGAAGGCGCAGTACGGGCGTACGAAATCATCGGGCAGGACGGCCAGGTGTTTGCGGACCGTACCGATATCACCGCGGGAAACAGGGCCTGTCAGGGCCGTGCGCCACAAATCCCGCTGGCGGACATTTGCCATAGTCCCCTCGACAAGGGGCAGCAGGGCCTGCGCCGCAGCGGCGTCATCGCCGGTCCAGCGCTGCATGAGCTGCTGTGCCAGGGCCAGGGCCGTAACGACGTAGTTCGAGCAGAAGCAGGCCGCTGCATGGTAAAGCATCCGTTCTTCCGGCGGTACGAAGAAAGGCGTACTGCCTAAAGCGCGGACGATGCGGACAGCTTCTGCTTTGGCCCGTTCATCGCCGTCGACGGCGATGTAGATGCCCTGCAGGCGTTCGGCCGAAGGTGCGGCAAAGCTCTGCAGCGGGTGGAGACTGCCCGTATGGAAGCCAAGACGGGCCAAAGGCGCCAGGGGCGAGAGATCAGCCGCGCCGCTGCAGTGAAAGATACACTTCTGCGCCGCCTCCCCTTCTCCGTCCAGTTCCGCTGCCAGGGACTGGCTCAGCGGTGCCAAGGCGTCATCGCCGACAGTGAGCAGGATGATATCGCAGTGCCGGATAAGGGCAGCGCCGTCATCATAAGGAGTGACGTGAAAGCGCTCTGCTTTTTGCTGCGTATGTTCTTTTGTAGAACAAAGTATCCCTGCGACAGCCGCAGGAAAGGCTAACATAAAAGAAGCGCCGACTCTGCCGGCGCCGATAATACCTAAACGCATGATAATTTCCTCTATTTATCGAGTTTGAAGTGTGAAGTTTGAAGTTTGAAGTGCTTACGCTTAAATAAATATAAAAAAACTACATCAAACATCAAACCCACAACATCAAACAAAAAAGAAAAAGGGATTGTGCATGACGGCCGAAGTCTTCGTGCAGCAATCCCATAAAAGCCTACGTTTACAAGAATTCGTCCCGGTCTTTCGATCCAAGCGATATGCTATAAAATTATGATAGATAGATGATTCAGACGTTACATGGTACGGATCCAAAAGATTCCGTCCAACCCGAATCACATGTACAGAATACTACATTTGTGAAACTTTTACCAATAACTTTTAAGAATAGATATATATGATACTAAAAAAGGCGCTGTCTTCATGGGACAGCGCCTTTTTTACACAATATGGTGGGCGGTAATGGATTCGAACCATCGACCCCCTCGATGTCAACGAGATACTCTAACCAACTGAGCTAACCGCCCATATTCTGTATGTCTTTGTGCGACTCGTTTATTATAGCGTACTTCTCCTCTTTTGACAAGTCTATTTTCACTATTTTTTACTATTTTTTACACTATTGACTTGAACTCCACTCCAGTTAGTATAATAAAGGCAAGGAGGGATTACATTGAAAATAAAAGATGTCAGTGAAAAGTTCCAACTTTCGCCGGATACGCTGCGCTACTACGAAAAAATAGGACTAATCCGCAATGTCCCGCGCGATAAGAATGGTATCCGCGATTATACTAAGGAAAACTGCGATACCATCGCCTTCATCAAGTGCATGCGCGCTGCCAGTGTCTCCATCGACGGCCTGTCGCGATATATGGAACTCTTCCAGCAAGGCGATGCGACCCGCGCAGCACGCCGTCAAATCTTAGTCGACGAACGAAATCATCTGGAAAGCCGTCAAAAAGACATCCAGGAAGCCCTGCAGCATTTGAACTGAAAAATCAAGCGGTACGGTGAAGGAAAGTTCTGATAGCAGTCAACATCATACAAAAAAGGAGCTGCCTATAAAGACAGCTCCTTTTCGCACGATATGGTGGGCGATAATGGATTCGAACCATCGACCCCCTCGATGTCAACGAGATACTCTAACCAACTGAGCTAACCGCCCATATTTTGTACTTCTCTGTGCGACTTGTTTATTATAGCTTACTTTCTAGATTTTGGCAAGTCTTTTTTTAGAAATTATTTTATCTTTTCCAATTCATAGGCCAGCTGCCGCGCTGTCAGGACGTCGCTAAAGGGACGCAGCATCTGGCCGCCGCGGCGGATGAGGACGAGTTGCGGTACCTGGTGGATACCGTAATCTTTCAGCATCTGGCGGTTTCCCTCATAGAGGGACAGGCTGCCG
>URLP01000009.1 GCA_900548635.1 uncultured Megasphaera sp. | reverse complement strand
CCCCGAGACGCGGCTGTCTTCCTGCATGGCCGCGACCAATTCCCGGACGTCGCCGCCGGCGGCAAGGCGCGCTTTCAGGTCGGCCACTTTCAGTTTGCTCAGATCCATCTCAATCCTCCCCTTCGAATTCAGCCAGGCGGTCCAGGGAAATGGCGCCGATCTTGCCTTCGCGGAATTCCTTGAGAATCAGTTTGTACGTCTTTTCCATATCGACGGCACCGCCGGAGACGAGGCAGCCCCGCTTGCGGCCGATGGCTTCGATCGTATCCAGGGGCTTTTCCGAGAGTTCGTCCAGCTTATAGCGTCTCTTCAGGGCTTCGGGATACTGCTGCGAAAGCTGTTCGATGAGCTGAAGGATAACTGTTTCCATATCAAAGACCGTATCAGCAATGGCGCCCGTCGCAGCCAGGCGGTAGGCGCTGACCTGGTTTTCCAGTTTCGGCCAAAGGACGCCCGGCGTGTCGAGGAGATCGAGCTGGTCGCCGATGTGGACCCACTGCTTGCCTTTCGTTTCGCCAGGCTTGTCGGCCGTCTTGGCGGCGCTGCGGCGGGAGAGCTTGTTGATCAGCGTCGATTTGCCGACATTCGGGATGCCGAGGATCATCGTACGCACAGCGCGGTTCTTCAGGCCCCTTGCCTTCCAGCGAGCCAACTTCGGCGCTGCCAGGGAGCGGACGAGGGAAATGAGCTGCTTTACGCCGCTGCCGCCCTTGCTGTTCAGGGCCAGGACCTTGCGGCCCTGCTCTTTATAGTAGCGGACCCATTCATCGAGGACCGCCGGGTCCGCCAGGTCGGCCTTGTTGAGGACGACGATGGACGGCTTGTCGCCGATGAGCGACTTAATCATGGGATTGGTGCTGCTCATGGGGATGCGGGCATCGACGAGTTCGATGACGACGTCGATGATCTTAAGATTTTCCTGAATGAGACGCTTGGCCTTGGCCATATGGCCGGGATACCAGTTAATTATCATAGTGTTACTCCTTTAGTGATGAGAAAAAGGGCCTTCACATGAACATTTCGCCTATCATGTAAGGACCCTTTAACTTTAATGTTTGACGTTTGATGCTTGATGTTTGACGTGAGGTTTTAAACATCAAACTTTCAACTTCAAACTTCTATATTAGCCTTCTCTTGTTTCGCTGAGTTTCTGGATGTGGGCGACGACTTCGTCAATCGGTTTGGCGCCTAAATCGCCTTTAGAACGGTCGCGCAAGCCGAGGGTGCCATTTTCCATTTCTTTATCGCCGATGACAGCCATGTAGGGAACTTTTTCCATCTGAGCTTTACGGATCTTGTAGCCAATCTTTTCGCTGCTTTCATCGACTTCGACGCGGATGCCCAATTTCTTGAACTTCTTAGCCAGGTCTTTGCAGTAAGCCAGGTGTTTATCAGAGATAGGCAGGAACTTAATCTGAACCGGAGCCAACCATACCGGGAAAGCACCTGCATAGTTTTCAGTGATGATACCCAAGAAGCGTTCGATACTGCCGAAGCAAGCACGATGTACCATGACCGGACGATGTTTCTGACCATCTTCACCGATGTAGGTCATGTCGAAGCGTTCCGGCATGAGCATATCGAGCTGGATGGTACCGCACTGCCAGGTACGACCGATAGAGTCTTTCAGGTGGAAGTCCAGTTTCGGACCATAGAAGGCGCCATCACCTTCGTTGATGACGTACGGAATGTGGCGTTCTTCGATGACATCATGCAAGGTCTTCGTAGCCAGTTCCCAGATTTCGTCGGAACCCATGGAGTCTTCCGGACGAGTAGACAATTCGACGTGGTATTCCAGACCGAACTGTTTGTAAGCCTTGTCGAAGAGGTCCATGACACCGGAGATTTCTTGTTTCATCTGGCTCGGCAGCATGAAGATGTGCGCATCGTCCTGAGTGAAGCAGCGGACGCGGAACAGGCCGTGGAGGGCACCGTGGAGTTCATGGCGATGGACCAGGCCGAGTTCAGCCATGCGCATCGGGAAGTCGCGGTAACTGTGGACATTGCTCTTATAGACCAGGATGCCGCCTGGGCAGTTCATCGGTTTGATGGCGTAAGGCTGATCATCGATGGTTGTAAAATACATATTGTCGCGGTAATGATCCCAGTGACCGGACTGTTCCCAGAGATGACGGTTGAGGATCATCGGCGTCATGATTTCATCGTAATCGGCTTCGTCATGGAGTTCATGCCAGAATTTGAGCAAGTTGTTGCGCAGGATCATTCCCTTGGGATGGAAGAACGGGAAGCCAGGACCTTCTTCATGGAAACTGAACAAGTCGAGTTGTTTACCCAGTTTGCGGTGGTCACGTTTTTCAGCTTCTTCCATCATCTTCAAGTATTCATCGAGTTCCGATTTCTTTTCAAAAGCGGTCCCATAAATACGCTGAAGCATCTTGTTGTGTTCATCGCCGCGCCAGTAAGCACCGGCAACAGTGCGCAGTTTAAAGGCCTTGACAGCACCGGTCGAAGCGCAGTGCGGGCCAGCACAGAGGTCGACGAAGTCGCCCTGGCGATAGATGGAGATGACTGCATCTTCCGGAAGGTCTTCGATGAGTTCTACTTTATAATCCTGGCCAGCGTCTTTGAAGAGTTTTAAAGCATCGGCACGGGATAAGACTTCTTTAGTGATGGGAAGATTTTCTTTGACAATCTTAGCCATTTCAGCTTCAATGGCAGGAAAGTCTTCTTGTGTGAAACGGTGTTCTGTATCGAGGTCGTAGTAGAAACCGTTTTCAATGGACGGGCCGATGGCGAATTTGACGCCCGGGAAGAGGTGCTGAATAGCTTGAGCCATGACATGAGATGCTGTATGGCGAAGCGTATCTTTCCCTTCCTGGTCAGCGAAGGTAAGGAATTCAACGGTCGAGCCGTCGACGATGGTTTCACGGAGATCGGTGACTTCACCGTTTACCTTTGCGACTAATACTTTCTTTGCAAGACTATTGCTGAGCTGTTTGACAGCTTCGGCAAGAGAGATGCCATCGGGAAACTGTTTTTTGCTTCCGTCTTTTAACACTAATTCTGCCATTACAAACATCCTCCTTAATAAAAAAAGCTCTCGTCCTCAAGGGACGAGAGCATTACTCACGTGGTTCCACCCTAGTTCACCGGAAAAAACTTCCGATGTACTCAAACGCGATAACGGGGCGACCGGGATTCCCTACTCGCTTCGGAAATCCTGCTCCAAGGCGGTAACTTGCCAGACTTCATAAAGCACTCTCACCATCGTGCCTCTCTCTGTAATAAAGGAGCTATCAAGTGTTGTCCTTTTCAAAGCTTATTACATATCTCTATGTATGCGTAAATTATACGGCACGAGATGAGGCTTGTCAAGGGTGTGGTGTGCAAAGGTTTCGGATATCATACAAATATTCGTCTGGCAATCGTTTGTCGTGGGTCGTTTACCGTGGTTCGAAGAATATTCGCCAAACGGCAAACGCCAAACGAACCACAAAAAGGCTACTGCAAATGCAGTAGCCTTTTTATTATGCACGGTTATGTAACTTATGCAATGCCTTTCTGTTTCTTGATAGCTTCTGTGAGGAGCGGGAGAACTTTGAAGACATCGCCTACGATACCATAGTCGCAAACTTTGAAAATCGGAGCATCTTCGTCTTTGTTGATGGCGATGATGCAGTCAGAACCGGTCATGCCTGCCAAGTGCTGGATAGCACCGGAGATAGCGCATGCAATGTAGATCTTCGGACCAACAGTTTTACCAGTCTGACCAACCTGATGGAGAGCGTCGATCCAGCCAGCGTCAACAGCTGCACGGGAAGCACCGACAGCACCGCCGAGGACGTCTGCGCATTCTTTGAGGATACCGGTCTTGAACGGTTCTTCACCATTCATGCCGCGGCCGCCAGCAACGATAACGTCAGCGTCTTCGATTTTAACGCCTTCGCCGCCCAATTTGATGAGTTCGACGAATTTGGTCATGAAGTCAGCATCGGAGAGGTTTGCTTTCTTTTCGATGACTTCGCCAGTTGCAGACGGATCTGCTTCCGGTTTTTTGAAGACGTGCGGACGAACAGTGCCCATCTGCGGACGGTTGTCCGGGCAAATGATTTCAGCCATGATGTTGCCGCCGAGAGCCGGACGGGTCCATACGATGGTCTTCTTGTCGTCGTCAACGCCGAGCTGTGTGCAGTCAGCGGTGAGGCCTGTTCTCAGGGAGTTAGCGACACGCGGGCCGAGGTCACGGCCGATGTTCGTAGCGCCAACGAGGAATACGTTCGGTTTTTCTTCATGGAAGAAGTCGCAAAGAACTTTTGCATAAGCCGTCGTATTGTAATGTTCGAGCTGAGGATCGTCATAAACGTAAACTTTATGAGCGCCATGAGCGATGAGTTCCTGAGCCAACGGTTTTACATCTTTACCGATGAGGATGGCACCGACTTCGTCGCCGATGGTGTCAGCCAATTTGCGGGCCTGGCCCAACAATTCGAAAGATACATCACGTAATTTGCCTTCGAACTGTTCAGCAATTACATAAATGCCTTTATATTCTGCTAAATCCATTTTCACTGTTCCTCCTTAGATTAAATGATTTTCTGAGCAACCAGTTTTTCCATGACCTGGTCGACGATTGCCTGTTCGTTGTCATCTTCAACTTTGAGAACGAGACCACCGGATCTCTGAGGCGGTGTGAAAATCTTGCGGACTTTTGTCGGGGAGCCAGCCAAACCAATCATAGCGTCATCAGCAGCGACAGCAGCGGCATCCAGATTCGGGATTTCGCGGCGTTTTGCCTTCATCGTGCCACGGATGGTCGGGAAACGCGGTTCGTTCAAGTCTTTAACAGCCGTGATCAAAACAGGGAACTGAGCTTCCGTTACGATGTAGCCTTCTTCGTTTTCCTGCTGAACAGTGACTTTGTTGCCTTCGACTTTGATGTCGCGAGCATACGTAATCTGAGGAATACCGAGTTCGCAAGCGATCTGCGGGCCAACCTGAGCGGTATCGCCGTCGATAGCCTGTTTGCCGCAGAGGATGATATCGAACTGTTCGATACCTTTATCAGCAGCTAATTTTTTGATAGCCTGTGCCAAAGCATAGCCCGTTGCCAGTGTATCGGAACCACCGAGTTTGCGGTCGGACAGGAGATATGCATCGTCAGCGCCCATTGCGAGGCCTTCACGAAGAACGTCTTTTGCCTGATCAGGACCCATCGAGAGAAGTGTGATTTTTACGTCTTTGTCAGCATCTTTCAATGCGAGAGCTGCTTCCAAAGCGTTCTGGTCGAAGGGGTTAAAAATGTTAGGAACACCAGCGCGGATGACCGTATGTTTTACGGGGTCAATCTTAACTTCTGCAGTGTCCGGAACCTGTTTGACACATACCAATATTTCCATTTACGTTTGCCTCCTAAAATCTTTTTTTATGTAACGGGCCCAGCAAAGGGCCAGGCCCGAGCATAAACTTCAATTATCTTAACAGAGCACCGCCTGTAACCATGAGCTGAACTTCGTTCGTGCCTTCGTAAATCTGAGTGATCTTAGCATCGCGCATGTGACGAGCAACCGGATATTCTTCGCTGTAGCCATAGCCGCCGAAAATCTGAACAGCTTCGGTCGTTACGCGCATAGCGACATCGGAAGCAACGCGTTTAGCGATAGCAGCGTCAACCGTGAAGGGCTGGCCTTCCTGTTTCTTGCAAGCAGCTTTGTAAACGAGGTTACGAGCAGCTTCGATCTGCATCTTCATGTCAGCCAGTTTGAAGGAAATGGACTGGAATTTGCAGAGCGGTTTGCCGAACTGTACACGCTGTTTGGAGTATTCAACAGCATCAGCCAAGGCAGCTTCTGCAATGCCGAGAGCCTGAGCAGCAACGCCGATACGGCCGCCGTCCAAGGTCATCATAGCGATCTTGAAGCCTTTGCCTTCTTCGCCGAGCATGTTTTCAGCCGGAACTTTGACGTCCTGGAATACGAGTTCCATCGTCTGGGACGTATGGATGCCCATCTTGTCTTCTTTCTTGCCGAAGGTGAAGCCAGGCATGCCGTCTTCGAGGATGAAGGCTGTGATGCCGTGGTTGCCTTTTGTCTTGTCGGTCATAGCGAAGACGATGTAGATATCAGCAGCGCCGCCGTTGGTGATGAAGATTTTGGAGCCGTTCAGCGTGTAGCTGCCGTCTGCGTTCTTCGTAGCAACGGTCTGCTGACCGGAAGCATCAGTACCAGCGTTCGGTTCTGTTAAGCCGAAAGCGCCGAGTTTCGTGCCTTCAACCAAAGGAACGAGGAATTTTTCTTTCTGAGCTTCTGTACCAAACTGCCAAATCGGGTTAGCGCAGAGGGAAACCGTTGCCGACAAGGTGATAGCAACACCAGCGTCGTATTTAGCCAATTCTTCAACAGCGAGGATGTAGCTCAAAACGTCGCCGCCGTCATCGCCGGAACCGCCGTATTTTTCTTCGAAGTAAGCGCCGGTGATACCGAGGCTGAGCAGTTCGTTGATCAAATCTTTGTCATAAATGCCTTTGTGATCGCGTTCGTTGATGGTCGGAGCCAATTTCTTTTCGCCGAAGTCATGAGCGAGTTTTAAGAAGTCCTTCTGAATATCTGTTAAGTTAAAATCCATGATGTTTCCACTCTCCTTAGTGTATAGTTAGTTTAGTAAAGCCTTGAGATAAAAACCTGAGCACTGAGGCGATACACCTCCGTCGGGAAAAATCCCCTCTGGATATATATTCACACGGCCTCACTGCCTACAAGTGCATTGTACAACTTTTCACATGTTAAATCAATAGCAAAAAGGCAGGAAAGCACAATATCACTATTCCATTTTCTCATCCTAAAACTTTAACAAGACTTTTTTGGACTAATGCTAATGAAAAATTTAAAATTCCTTGACACTGTCTGCCTTGTTTTTACAATTTTTATTTGTACGTATAACGAACTATACTGGTTACAAATATTAAGGAAAGCTTACTTTGCTATTATAGCACGTATCCCCCGGAAGTTGTCAAGGATGTGGGCCGTAATTCCCCAAATTTTATAATTTTCATACGTATAAATCTTGACGTTATACGTGCGGCGCTGCTTCCAGCCTTTCTGGGACGAGAGGGCCAGGCCCTTCGGAAAATCCGGCGCCGGCCGGGTCGCCAGCTCGATGCGGCCGATTTCCGGCTGATGGCCGTCGAACCAGGACAAGGGTACCGTAAAGGTATGGTCCACTTCGCCCCTGCTAAGGGTGAATTCATCTGTATCCATGTAAGCTGCAAAAGGCCAGACCGTAACGCCTACGGGCGATTCCATATAGTCCAGGGGCCCCCAGACATGGATATGCGAAGCATCGACACCAAGTTCCTCCTTCGTCTCCCGCAGGGCCGCTGCCAGGGCGCTTTCGTCGCCGTCATCGATGCGGCCGCCGGGAAAGCAGACATCGCCGGGCTGCCAGCCAAGCTTGCTGCTGCGCACTTCAAACACGGCCTGCTCTTCCCCATCTTTGTAAATAATCGGTACCAACACGGCACAGGCCCGGGTGTTCATGCACGTATTCTGGCGCACGATCCGGTCCGGCCAGGGCTTAAATACTCTCATTTGCTTCTCCTTTTTCAATGCGTACTTTGTGATAATAAGAACAAAGTAAAAAGGGGCCATCACGATAAGGCTGTTCACCTTATGCATGGCCCTTTTCTCACGCCGTTTGCCGTGGGTCGTTCATCGTTTGCCGTTAAATGCGGGAATTCTTCGATGAACGATGAACGCCAAAGGAACCACGAAAGGGGCTGCCGCGAAGCGACAAGCCCCTTTCTCTTTATTTCACGACGATGTTGATGATTTTCTTCGGTACGACGATGAATTTTATGATTTTCTTATCGCCGATGAATTCTTTGATGTGCGGCAGAGCCAGGACTTTTTCCTGCAGTTCGTCTTTGCCGGCACTGACGGAAACGGTCAGGCGGTCGCGGACCTTGCCGTTGACCTGGATCGGCATTTCGATTTCGTCGACGACGAGGGCCGATTTATCGACTTCCGGCCAATCCTGGGCGTGGACGCTGCCTTCGAAACCGCAGATCTGCCAGAGTTCTTCTGTAATGTGCGGCGTGAAGGGAGCCAGAATCTTGAGGAGGTTCTTGTTGGCTTCGACAGCGACGGCCTTGTGAATTGTCTTGTTGGCGCCGACATAGGCGTGCATGGCGTTGACGTATTCCATGATCGAGCTGACAGCCGTGTTGAGGCCGTAGTTGCCGTCTTCACCGCGGACGTCGTTCGTGACTTTGGCAATGGCCTTGAATTCCTGGAAGCGCAGTTCTTTTTCTGCTTCTGTGTAGTCCGTGCCTTCCGCACCGTCAGCAGCCAGTTCCTGGAAATGATGGACAATGCGCCAGACGCGGTTGAGGAAGCGGTACGAGCCTTCGACGCCCTGATCGGACCAGGCCAGATCGCGTTCCGGCGGTGCGGCGAAGAGGATGAAGAGGCGGGCCGTATCGGCACCGTATTTGGCGATGATTTCTTCCGGCGAAACGACGTTGCCCTTGGACTTACTCATCTTGCTGCCGTCGAGGAGGACCATGCCCTGCGTCAGGAGGCGTTCGAAAGGTTCGACGTTGTCGACGAGTCCTGCATCATAGAAGACTTTCATGAAGAAGCGGGAATACATGAGGTGCAGGATGGCGTGTTCGATGCCGCCGATGTACTGGTCGACGTTCATCCAGTGGTTGGCTTTCTTCGGGTCCCAGGCCTGCTTGTCGTTGCGGGCATCCGTATAGCGGAGGTAATACCAGGACGAGCAGACGAAGGTGTCGATCGTATCCGTTTCACGCGTAGCCGGGCCGCCGCATTTCGGGCACGTACAGTGGACGAAGTGTTCGCTCGTAGCCAGCGGCGAAACGGCGCCGGCCGTGAATTTGACGTCTTCCGGCAGCTTGACGGGCAGCTGGTCTTCCGGAACGAGCTGTTCGCCGCACTTCGGGCAGTAAATGATAGGGATCGGCGCACCCCAGTAGCGCTGACGGCTGATCAGCCAGTCGCGCAGGCGGTAGTTGACACGGCGTTTGCCAAGGCCTTTTTCTTCCATGTAGTCGATGATGGCGCTCATAGCCTTGTGCATTTCCATACCCGTGAAAGGACCGGCATTGACGAGGACGCCGTCCTTGTCTTCGTAGGCATGGTCCATTTCTTCCAGTTTCAGTTCTTGGTCTTTCGGCTGGAGGGTGATGATCTTCGGGATATTGTATTTCGTAGCGAACATCCAGTCACGCTGGTCACCGGTCGGTACGCCCATGACAGCGCCTGTGCCGTAATCATAAAGGACATAGTTCGTAATCCAGATCTGGACTTTCTTGCCCGTCAGGGGATGGATGCAGTCGATGCCCGTATACATGCCGAGTTTTTCCGATTCCGTGCTCGTCCGTTCGATGTCGCTCGTGTTGCGGACTTTTTCGCAGAAGGCTTCCAGTTCAGCTTTCTTCGGGTTATTTTCGAGGAGCTTGCCAACAAGCGGATGTTCCGGCGGCAGGACGACGAAGGTAACGCCGTAGATCGTATCAGGACGCGTCGTATAGACGGCGACTTTTTCCTTCAGGCTCGGGATATCGAAGCTGAATTCCAGACCTTCGCTGCGGCCGATCCAGTTCTTCTGCATCGTCTTGACGCGTTCCGGCCAGCCCGGCAGGAGCTTCAGGTCTTCGAGGAGACGGTCGGCGTAGTCCGTGATCTTGAAGAACCACTGTTTCAAGTCCTTCTTGACAACCGGCGTGTCGCAGCGCCAGCATTTGCCTTCGATGACCTGTTCGTTGGCCAATACGGTATTGCAGTGTTCGCACCAGTTGACCTTGGCTTCTTTGCGGTAAGCCAGGCCGCGTTTGTAGAGCAGTTCAAAGATCCACTGCGTCCATTTATAGTATTTTTCGTGGCACGTCGCAACTTCCCGGTCCCAGTCGTAGGAAAGGCCGAGGGATTTCTGCTGACGCGTCATGTTGGCGATATTGCTGTATGTCCATTCTGCAGGCGGGATATTGTGCTTGATGGCTGCATTTTCAGCAGGCATGCCAAAAGCATCATAACCCATAGGATGAAGGACGTTGTAGCCGTTCATGCGGCGGTAGCGGGCGATGACGTCGCCAATGGTGTAGTTGCGGACATGACCCATATGAAGATTGCCCGACGGATACGGGAACATTTCCAATACGTAGTACGGCGGCTTGCCGTTGTCTTCAGTGCAGCAGTCGCATTTGCTTTCTGCCCATACATGCTGCCATTTCTTTTCTATTTCCTGTGGAATATACTTTTCCAATATAAGAGCCTCCTATCCTGCCCCAGTCAAAATACAGACAGTCTGTATCACAGCGTCTTGAGTATTATTATAGTGGCAGGGCGTCGTCAAGTCAATTCATGTTTTGCAAAACCCTGCCAGAAACGGGCCGGTTCGAAGCCTTTACGCCAGAAAGCGGCGCCGCCCAAATTGTAAGTCTGGACCAGGCCGGCTTTTGCTTTTAAGGATTTTTCATCTTCGAACCAAATCTTTACAGTCCCCGTGGCCAGGGGCAGTTCCATGTAGTAGAGCTGCAGGTTGCCGTCCCAGACGACGTAGTCCTTGTAGGCCTTGAGGATATCTTCACTGTCGGCCATGGTCAGGGTGCGGACGAAGAGCTTGCTCTTGCCGCTGCTCTTATGGACCGGTGCGGCAGCTGCTTTCTTGGGCAGGGTCTTGATCTGACGCGGCAGGACGTGACGCTTGTAGCTGTCGCCGTCGAAGTCGAGGGAAATGATGCGCGGTTCTTTGGCGCGGCGGGCGCTTTCCTGGGCTGCCGTGACGACCTGGACCAGCATCGGACCGGACGCTTCAGAAGCTGCCTCTTCTTTTTCTTCATGGTACTTCACGCCCTTGGCCGGCGGTGCACCGACAACGGACGGCCAGCTGCGGATATCCTTCGGCAGGTCGCGGCCGTCTGCCGATTCATACCAGAGACGCGTGTAGAGCGGCATACCGAGGAGGATCTTGTCAGCCGGCACGAAGCTGAGAGTATTCTGGACAGCCCGTTCGACCCAGGGATAAGAAGCGACAGGACCGGCTGTCGTGCTGGCCCGGCCGTACTGGTCATAGGCCATGACCATCAGGTAGTCGAGATGCGGTGCCAGGGCGGCCCGGTCGTAGACCAGGGACCAGTTCGGGCTGTCCGAAGGCGGCGTCACATCCATGGAAAGCTTGATGCCGTACGCATGGCAGGCAGCGGAGAGCTTCGTCACAAAGGCCGTCAGGGCATCCTTGTCGCTGTAGTTGATGTTTTCAAAGTCGATGTTGTAGCCTTTGAATTCATAGAGCAGGGCATAGCCGATGAGCTGGCGCACGATCGTATCCTGGAGGCGGCTGCTGCTCAGGACCTGATGGGTCAGCTTGGGATTGAAGTTGTTGTCGATGAGAGGCCACATGGCGTAGCCCTTTTCCGCATAGGAAGCGGCGAGCATGTCAAAGTCCGGATTGCGCAGTTCCACGCCGCTTTCCGTCAGGCGGAAGGCGCAGGGCGAGAGGACGGGCTGATGAGTCTGGAGGGACGGCAGGCTGCTGTCTTCCTGCATGACCGGGTCCCAGAAGAGGACGGTCCCCATCTTCCCTTCTTTGCCCAGAGGCTGGGCCGTTCCCTGGACCTGGCGCAGTTCCGGCACAGCGCTGACAGGCTGGGACGGCGGCAGGAGTTCGTTCTTTTCTGTCGTGCCGTTGCCCAGGACGTAGCTGATGCCTAAAGGCCGGCGGACATGGCGGATATTGATGGTCCGGCCGTTAGCGACAGCCCGGCCCGGCAGGGTCAGCTGGACATTTTCATTCTGCCAGGCCGTCGAGCCGTTGTCGGCTTTCGGCAGGCGGAACCAATAGGTCCCCTTGGCTTTGTCCGCTGCGCGGATGCCGTAGCGTTCCAGGGCTTTGTCGGAAACGAGCCAGCGCCCCTGGTCTTCGACGATTTCCAGGTCCTTGATGGTTTCATTCGGAATAGGGTTGGCTACGGTCGGCACACTGAAGGCCGGATCCGATGCTTTCGTACTGTCTGCAGCTACCGGTCCATTGGCAAAGACAGCGGTACCCAGGGACAGACAAATAAGGGCCGTCAGACAGGACGTCCGCATGACATGATTGTATTTCATCGCAATTGCTCCTCGTCCGGATTGGAAAAAAAGACTTCAATCCTGTATAATTCTATGGTAACCGGGAACCATTCAGGTTCCGTTCACATTGTTCCATTATACCACAACAAAGGGGTGTTTTATATTGCATCAATATCTATTTTTTATCGGCTCTTTCCCGATCCGCGCATACGGTCTCTTATTCATGCTGGGCATCGTCTCGGCCGGCATTACGGCTTACTATATCATGAAGCGCGACGGCCGGGGCTGGCACGTCCATATCTTTGACTTTACCATGTACTGCGGCCTTGCGGGCATCGTCGGCGGCCGCCTCTGGGACGTCTTCTTCTTTGACTGGCCCTACTACCACAACCACCTGACGGAAATCCCTTATGTCTGGCAGGGCGGCATGGCCATCCAGGGCGGCCTCCTCTTCGGCGCCGTAGCGGGCATCATCTACACGAAATACTACCATATCGACACCTGGGCCTTTGCGGACCTCCTGGCACCGGCCATCATCCTGGGCCAGTCCATCGGCCGCATGGCCAACCTGATGAACGGCGACGCCTTCGGCCACCCGACGGGCGGCAATTTCGGCATCGTCTATCCCGACACGACCCTGGCCTACCACACCTACGGCAATCAGCCTTTATGGCCGGCAGAAGTCTGGGAAGGCCAGCTCGACGTCCTGGTCTTCGTCGCCCTCCTCTTCTACAGCTGCTTTCCCCATAAAAAAGGCCAGGTCTTCTGCCTCTACGTCATGCTCTACGCCGTGGAACGCTTCTTCCTGGAATTTTTGCGCGGCGACTACGTCAACCTGACCCTGGGCCTGAAATCAGCCCAGATGACCAGCGTCATCGCCTTCATCATCGCCTTCGTTATCTTCGTCGTTCTACAGTTCAAGGGCGTGGAAGATAAGAGCAGAGAAGGACAGGAAAAAGCAGAGAAAAGCAGTGAAAGGCAGTGAAAAGCAGTTTGATGTTTGAGGTTTGATGTAGATGGATATAATATAAGACCAAAAAACCGGGCTCGCTGCTGCGAGTCCGGTTTTTCACTTCAAACGTCAAACTTCAAACGTCAAACTTATTTTTCATCCCGTTCCAAGGCGTCTTTCAGGGTATGCCAGGCGAGGACGGCGCATTTTACGCGGGCCGGCATGTTGGAGATGTTCTTCAGGGCGATGGCATCTTCCAGTTCTTCCAGCTTGTCGTCATCGGTGACTTCGCGTTTGATCATATCCAGGAAGAGGTTGACCAGGCGCAGGGCTTCTTTGACGGTCTTGCCCTTGATCAGGTCGATCATAATGTCTGCCGAAGCCTGGCTGATGGCACAGCCGTGGCCCGTGTAGGCAGCGTCTTTGATGACGCCGTCTTCGATGTCGGCCTGGAGGGTGATGTCGTCGCCGCAGCTCGGGTTGTGGCCGTGTTCGCTGAGGTTGGCGTCTTCCAGGGGATGTTTATTTTCCTGACACTGATTGTGTTCCAGAATGATGTCGGAATACAATTCGTTCATATTTTCCATGCTATTCGAACTCCTTAATCTTTAAAACCCATCTGCTTGCGTACGAGGGGCAGTTTATCGAGGAAGTAGTCGACTTCTTCTACAGTATTGTAAATATAGAAGCTGGCCCGGTTGGAAGCTTCGACGCCTAAGTGAGCGCCGAGAGGCTGGGCGCAGTGATGGCCCGAACGGATGGCGATGCCGTAGCTGTCGAGGATGGTCGCTGCATCGTGGGGATGGACGCCGTCGATGGTAAAGGTGATGACGCCTGTCTTTTCCGCCGGATCCGTGCTGCCGATGATGTGGATGTGCGGGATTTTCTTCATCCCTTCCAGGCAGCGGCGCGTCAGGACGGCTTCGTGTTCTTCGATGTTGTCCATGCCAAGGTCTTCGAGATAGTCGATGGCAGCGTGGAGGGCGACGGCGCCTTCGACGTTCTGCGAACCGGCTTCGAACTTGAAGGGCAGTTCGTTGAAGGTCGTCGACTGTTCCTTGACGTATTCGATCATGTCGCCGCCGAGGAGGAACGGTTCCATGTCTTCGAGAAGAGCTTTCTTGCCGTAGAGGACACCGGTGCTGGCAGAGCCACACATCTTATGGCCCGAGAAGGCGAAGAAGTCGCAGTCCATATCCTGGACGTCCGTCTTCATGTGCGGTACGGACTGGGCGCCGTCGACGATGGCAATGGCACCGACGGAATGGGCTTTGGCGACGATTTCCTTGACCGGACGCTTCATGCCGAAGACGTTGCTGACAGCTGCGAAAGCTACGATTTTCGTCTTATCGTCGATCTTGGCCAAATCTTCGTCGGTGAAGTGACCTTCTTTATCGAGGTACATGTAAACCAGTTCGGCGCCCGTCTTCTGGCAGACGCGCTGCCACGTGACGAGGTCCGAATGATGTTCCGAAATGGGGATAACGATCTTATCGCCCTTCTTCAGACGCGGTTCTGCATAGCTGCGGGCCACGAGGTTGAGGGCTTCCGTCGTGTTGCGGACGAAAACGATTTCCTGGGTCGAAGCGGCATTGATGAACTTGCGGACGGCTTCGCGGGCTTCGTCGTAGAGTTCACCGGCTTCGATGCTCAGGACGTGAGCACCGCGGTGGGGATTGCCGTTATGATGTTCCAAAAGATCGACGATGGCGTGGATGACCTGGTACGGTTTCTGCGTCGTCGCTGCGTTGTCGAAATAAACGATCTGATGTCCATTATGGACTTTAGTCAAGATGGGGAAATCTTTGCGTACATTTAGCATGGCAATCACCTTTCTTGCGGCAGAACTGCATCTTTTCGCGTACAGCCTGGAGCGCTTTATTTTCTAAATCTTTATCGCCCAGGGCATCGATGACCGGGCGGATATTCGATTCGACGATGATCAGCTGGGCCCCTGTTTCATTGAAGCCGCGGCTCATAAGATAGAAGAGCTTGTCCTTGTCGATCTGGCCGGCACTGGAAGCGTGGTTGCCGACGACGTCGTCTTCTTTGCACAAGAGGAGCGGTACGGAAATGGAGTGGACCTTCGGACTGAGGAGGATGCACGTATCCGATTCAGAGCCGACAGCCTTCTTGCCGCCGCGCAGGAAATCGATGGTGCCGCGGAAGAATTTCTTCGACGTATCGAGGAGGGCGCCTGTAGTCAGGATGTCCGTGTTGGTCTTGACGCCCTGCGTCGGTACCCAGTAGGAGAAATCGACGACCTGGTCGTCATGGCCGAGGTACATGGCCTGGCTGTTGAAGTTGCTTTCATCATGCATGAGGTCCGTCTTGTAGTAGACGATAGCCTGCTTGCCGCCCAGTTCGGCGCTGACGTAGTCAATCGTGCTGCCCTTGCCGGCATCGCCGTAGCGGTGTTCGACGTGGCGGACGTTTTCGCCGTTGAGCTGGACCTTGCTGATTTTGACGTGGGCATTTTCGCCGGTCTTGACATAGGTCAGGAAATTGACCGAACCGTCGTCAGCGCCGCCGTCGAATTCCAGGAAGACCTGAAGGTCGCTGTTGTCAGCGGCTTCGATTTTGAGCTGTGCCGTGAGCTGCGGCATGTCTGCGCTGAGACTGTATTTCAAATGAACCGAACCTTTCTGACCAGCGCCGAGGCTGACAGCGCAGCCCGAGTTAGCCTGGTTCAGTGCCTTCTGGAGTTCTTCCGCATTGGAGCCCTGGAAATCACCGAGGTCCGGCATCTGATTGCCTGCATAGAAGGAAACAGCGGCATCGCCGTCGTGGCTTTCCAGCGGTGTATAAGCCGGCGCTGCCTGTCCTTTCAAGGGATCCAATTCCAAATGGTTGACCTTCATCCAGCGGAAGGTCGGGCGCGGGAGTTGGTTATACTGGATTTTTTCTGTATTTGCTGCCATGATGTTCCTCCTCCCCTATTTCAGCGAACCTTTAAGTTCGAGATTGATCAGGTTATTCATTTCAACGGCATATTCCAAAGGCAGGGCCTTGGATACCGGTTCGACGAAGCCCCGGACGAGCATGGCCCGCGCTTCATCTTCGCTAAGGCCGCGGCTCATGAGGTAGAAGATGGCTTCATCGGAGATGCGGCCGATGGAAGCTTCATGGCCGAGGTCGATGTTGTCGTTCTTGACGACGATAGCCGGGATCGTATCGGATTGGGACTGTTCGTCGAGCATTAGCGATTCGCAGCTGACATTGGCCTTAGCACCGTCAGCAGGCGGATTGATGACGACGCTGCCGCGGTAGATGCAGACGCCGCCGCTCTTGCTGATGGACTTGGAGTTGATGTTGCTCGTCGTGTTCGGTGCGTTGTGGACGACTTTGGAGCCCGTATCGAGGTACTGCCCCTTGCCGGCGAAGGTAACGCCCGTGAATTCGCAGTGTGCGCCTTCACCGTTGAGGATACTCATCGGATAGAGGCACGATGTATGGGAACCGAAGGAGCCCGTGACCCAGTTGATGGTGCCGTGCTTGCCGACGATGGCGCGCTTCGTGTTCAGGTTGTACATGTTCTTGGACCAGTTTTCGATGGTCGAATAGGTCAGGGATGCATAGTCGCCGATGAACAGTTCGACGCAGCCTGCATGCAGGTTGGCGACGTTGTACTTCGGTGCCGAACAGCCTTCGATGAAGTGGACCTTAGCGCCTTTTTCGACGATAATCATCGTGTGTTCGAACTGGCCTGCGCCCGGCGCATTGAGGCGGAAATAACTCTGCAGCGGAATGGAGACGTCGACGCCTTCCGGGACGTAGACAAAGGAACCGCCGGACCAGACAGCACCGTGCAGGGCCGCGAATTTATGGTCCGTCGGCGGCACGAGCTTCATGAAGTGCGCTTTGACGATGTCTTCATATTTTTCCAGAGCCGTATCGAAGTCCGTGTAGACGACGCCCTGCTTGACCAGGTCATCCTGGATGCTGTGGTAGACGACTTCCGAGTCGTACTGAGCACCGACGCCGGCAAGGGATGTCTTTTCGGCTTCCGGGATACCGAGGCGGTCGAAAGTATCTTTGATGTCATCAGGCACATCGTTCCAGTCCGCTTTCATCTGGGCGTTCGGGCGGACATAGGTGACGATGTTGTCCATGTCGAGGCCGCTGATGTCCGGGCCCCAGTTCGGATATTCCATGTGGTTGAAGATATCCAGGGACTTGAGGCGGAAATCGAGCATCCACTTCGGTTCATGCTTCTTTTCAGAAATTTCGCGGACGATATCTTCCGTCAGGCCGGCATCGGTCTTATAGGAATAGGTAAAGTCCTTTTTAAAGTTATACATATTGCCGAAATCAGCAAAAGTATCGATTTTCTGGCGTTCTTCAGCGATTTTTTCTTCCTTCTGTTCGACCAGTTTTTCTTTTTCCTGTTCGGCGAGTTTTTCTTTGTTGTCAGCCATAGCTGTACCTCCTACTTATCCTTTATATGCGTCGTAGCCGTTAGCTTCGATAGCCTGGATGAGCGATGCATCGCCGGTCTTGACGATCTTGCCGTCGATGAGGATGTGGACGAAATCCGGTTTCAAGTGCTGCAGGATTTCACTGTGGTGCGTAATGACCAGAATGGAATTCGTTTCATTGTGGTACTTGGAAACCGTTTCCGAGACGATGCGGACAGCGTCGACGTCGAGGCCCGAATCGATTTCATCGAGCATGGTCAGTTTCGGTTCGAGCATGCACATCTGAAGGATTTCCGTCTTCTTCCGTTCGCCGCCGGAGAAGCCGTCGTTGACATAGCGTTCAGCATAGGATTTATCCATCTTCAGCTGTTCCATCTGGGCGTGAAGCTTCTTGCGGAAAGGCATGATGCGCTGCTGCTGGCCCGAAACGGTGCTCTTGGCATTGCGGATGAAGTTTTCTACAGAAATGCCCTGGACGGCAATCGGCTGCTGGAAAGCCATGAAAATGCCTGCCTTGGCGCGTTCGTTGACAGGGGCATGGGTAATATCTTTGCCTTCAAAGAAAATCTTGCCGGCTGTGACGACGTATTTCGGGTTGCCCATGATGGCATTGAACAGCGTCGATTTGCCGGCGCCGTTGGAACCCATGATGACATGTGTTTCGCCTGTGTTGATCGTCAGGTCGAGGCCTTTGAGGATTTCTTTGCCTTCGACAGCGATATGCAAGCCTTCTACTCTTAATAATTCACTCATCAGTATCACTCCTACATAAGTTATACGTTTTACTTTCGTCCCGCAGGGACAAGGTAGAAACGCTTTTTCCTATATTGATAAAGTGTACCATTTAGATACACTTACTGGACTGTTCTTAATGTACTCCATAAACGCCACAAAGTCAACCTATTTAGTCGCGTTTCTAGTTATTTTTTATCATCTTTTTGATGAATCAGGCGCTGCCGGGTCTTGCTGTGCATCCAGACCTGCATGACGCAGACGACGACAGCTGCCGCCAGCAGGCCGAGAAGGCCTGCCGACGGACCGTCGACAGCAAGGGCATAAAAGAGATAAGCATAGACGACGAGCCAGAGGAAGACCTTGAGCTTCATCATCTTCGTCAGTTTATTCACAAGCGCCGCATCCTTCACAGTTTTCGTCAGGGTCGCCGAAGAGGCGGGCTTTCTGACCGCGCATGGCCAGGACGGCCTGGATATACATGGCGCATTCGATGCGCTTCTTCTGGATCTTGCAGCTCAGTTCATAAGGCGTCTGGATATTGCCGCCGTACTTGATGTTGTTGGCATGGCAGCCGCCGCTGCAGAAGAACTTCGCCCAGCAGTCACAGCAGATGGGCTTGTTGAGGACGTGCATGTCCCGGAAGAGCGGCGGCAGTTCCGTATTGGTCACGCCGTCATAGACGTTGCCGATGACATAGTCGTCCTGGCCGACGAACTGATGACAGGGGTAGATGTCGCCGTTCGGCACGACGCACATGTATTCGTGGCCGGCACCGCAGCCGCGCAGGCGCTTGGCGATACAGGGACCGCGATAGAGGTCCATGATGAAGTGATAGTAAATGAAGGGACGGCCTTCATCCATGCGCTTCAGGTAGAAATCGGCGAGGCGGTCGTATTCTTCATAGATGCGCGGCAAATCGTCGTCGGTAATGGCATAGGAGAGGTCGTCGCCGACGACAGGTTCCATGGAAAGGCCTTCGAAGCCGAGGTCCGCCATGTGTTCCACGTCTTTCGTGAAGTCCAGATTGTATTTTGTATACGTGCCGCGGACGTAATATTCTTCGCCGTTGCGGTGTTTCGCCGCATAGACCTGATTTTCGGCACAGGTCTTATAGGAGCCGCGGCCGGCGGCATCGGGGCGCATGCGGTCATGGACTTCCGGACGGCCGTCGAGGCTCAGGATGAGGCTGATGTGGTTGTCCGTCAGGTACTTGACCTTAGCCGGGTCGAGGAGCATGCCGTTCGTCGTCAGTGACAATTTAAAGACTTTGTCGTGGATCTTTTCCTGTTCGCGGATGTATTCGATGGTCTGCTTGACGACGCCGAAGTTCATCAGCGGTTCACCGCCGAAGAAGTCGATTTCGCAGTGCTGGCGCTTGCCTTCGGTGCTCTTGATGAGCAGGTCTACAGCGCGCTTGGCGACGTCGAAGCTCATCAGTTCCCGCTTGTGCGTGTCGTAGTCCCCCTGGGAGGCGAAGCAGTACTTGCAGCGCAGGTTGCAGTCGTGAGCGATGTTCAGGCAAAGGGATTTGATGACCGGTTCTTCTTCGGCGACGACTTTGAAATTTTCCGTCATCGGCGCGAAGAGCATTTCCTTCTTGATCAGTTCGTCGAGTTCCCCTAAGGTTTCGTCCAGTTCCTGACGGTCATAGGTACCGTCAAAGGCCTTGTAGACAGCGTCTTTATTCGTGCCGTCATAAACGTCGAGGATGTCGTAGGTCATCTTGTCGATGACGTTGATGATGCCGCTGTTGACGTCGAGCAGCATGTACGTCCCGTTCTGACAGTATTTATGAATCATTGGTTTGATTTCAGCCATTGATATTGTTTCCTCCATACAAAAAGAAGGGGGTGCCGCGTGAGCGACGCCCCTTTTCCTTCACGTAACTTATTTTGTGCAGATCTGATTGCCGACAGTGCAGGATGTCTTGCAAGCGGACTGGCAGGACGTCTGGCATTCGCTGCAGCCAGCGTGCTGTGCCGTCTTCTGAATCGATTCCGTATTGATCGTAATGATGTGTTTAGCCATGATATTCACCTCGCTATCAATGATTATTCCTTATTTTACCACATTCTCATTGATTCTACAACTGATATGAATTACAAGAGTTTGAAGCCTTCGAAGAAGAAATTCTTGCCCATGCTGATGACGATGGACCGTTCATCGAATACTTCATTCGTGTCAAAGAAGACATCGAACCCTTTTTTATACGTAGCATAAATCGAGGTGATGCGGCTCAGATAACTGCGGATTTCTTCTGCCGTTACTTCCGGTTCACCGTCAGAACGCCATTTCTTGTTCTTAAAATTGGCAATCAGCGGAGCATGAGCCATGACACGGGAACGATGTTCCAGGACCCAGTTCCAGACTTCTTCGCCGTACTGCTGCGCTTCTTCGTCGTGACCTTCTTCGAGACCATCGAGCGTAAAGAGAACAGGCCGGCCTTCGAACATGACTTCATCCATGTAACTGCCTTTGACATATTTTAACTTCACAGAAGCACCCCCTGCAAAATCATGTAAAACATGACGAATATTTATGTCTAACAGTATCCATTTTATCGTGCATCCGAATGATTGTCAAATGAAAAAGGGACTGGCATGTGAAGTTTCTCTTCTTCATGCGCAGTCCCTTTCAGCACATCGTTTGCCGTGGTTCGTTCATCGTTTGTCGAAAAAATCAACAACAAACTTCGAACCACGACCCACGCAAAACGTCAAACGTCTTAGTCCATCTTTACGAAGGAGTCTTTGTCAGCACCGCAGGTCGGACATACCCAATCTTCCGGGAGATCAGCGAATTTCGTGCCTGCTGCTACGCCGTTATCAGCGTCGCCTTCAGCTTCGTCATAAATGTAACCGCAAATTGTGCATTCGTACTTATCCATGTCTTTTTCCTCCTGAATGAGCGTACTAACGAATAATTATTATTAATTATTTTCTACAATTCATATCATACCATATTGGTCCAAAAAAAGCAAGATTATTTTGCACTTTTTCCCATATTAATATCGATGATCCCCGACGAGTACGGTGCGACTTCGTACTGGCCGAAAACGAAGTGGATATTGCGGTTCTTGTCGAGATAGAAATTCTTCGGATCTTCTGTGAGGCCGTTGAAATACGTCGAGAGGACATGGCCGCTCAGGGTCAGTTTGTTCGTGATTTTCTGCAGAGTGAAATACTTTTCATCGCCCGGCTTAATAAGTTCCCGCCAGTTCGTGATGCGCCGGCCCGTTTCCGCATCAAAGACGACGCCTGTCTTCCAGCTCGTCGGATGGGCGGCCCTGTCGAAGTAAAGTTCGCCTTCATCGAGGAAAGACAAGTACTTGCCGTCATTCAGGGTCACAGTATAGTATTTCGTTTCCGTCAGCTTGACGCCCTTCGTCCCCTGCTGGTCGAAAAAGGTCTTGGCCTGCTGCTGTTCGTCCGTAAAATATTGGGCAATCTGCTGGGCCGCTGCGGCGTTGCCCGTCATGGACACGGCCGGATACTGGACACTCAGGGTGCTGCCGTCGCTATGGGTATAGACAGCTTTCGGCGCGTCCTGGATGACAGCCGGAGACGCTGCCATGGCGGCAGTGCCCATGAGCCAGGCAGCGCACAGAGCCGTGAGAATTTTATTTTTCATCATAAGAATCCCTCCTCATCAGTTTCTTTTATTATAGCATACTTACTGCGTCAATTTCCGCTTTTCATCGGTGCCGAGGCGGAAGAAGTAGTAGACATTCTCTGCAGCCTGGCGGTTCATACCCGGTACGGCTGCCAGTTCTTCGACAGAGGCGGCCTTCATTTCAGCGAGGGTCTTGAAGGCCGTCCACAAGGCCTTGCGCCGCTTCGGTCCGATGCCTTCGACGTGGTCGAGGATAGAGACGAGGCTGCGCTTGCCCCGCAGATGGCGGTGATAAGTGATGGCGAAGCGGTGCGCTTCGTCGCGGATGGCCTGAAGGAGCTGCAGTTCCGGCGTATGATGGCTGAGGATGATGGAATCGCTGCGGCCTTCGACGAAGACTTCTTCGATGCGCTTAGCCAGGCTGATGACCGGCGCTTCGCAGCCGGCCCGGCGGATAACGGGCAGGGCCGCGTGGAGCTGGCCTTTGCCGCCGTCGATGATGATCAGGTCCGGTACGGGCCAGTCCTTCTCACCGTAGCGGCGTGCCATGATCTCGGCCATGGACTTGAAGTCGTCCGGCTTGCCCTGGACAGTCTTCAGTTTGAAGCGGCGGTATTCCTTCTTGGCCGGCTGGCCGTGCTCGAAGACGACCATGGACGCGACGGTCTCGATGCCCTGGGTATGGGAAATATCGAAACATTCCATCCGTTCCGGCAGGCAGGGCAGGTTGAGGATGCGCGCCAGGCCTTCGACGGCACCTGTCGTCTTATCCACATCGTGCTGCCACTGGAGGCGTTTCTGTTCCAAAAGGCCTGCGGCATTTTTAGCTGCCATATCGAGAAGCTGCTTCTTCGTACCCCGCTGAGGGATGATGATTTCGACTTTCTTCCCCTTCTGGCCGCTCAGACGGCGCTGACAGCCTGCCAAATCTGCCAGGGCGGGAACGACGATTTCTGAGGGGATGAAGGTCCCTTCGCCGTAATACTGGTCGATGACGGCTTCCATCAGGTCCCCTTCCCTTTCGTCGTCGCTGTTGTCGAGGGAAAAGGTCTCACGGCCCATGAGGCGGCCCATGCGGACCGTATAGATCTGGACGCAGGTCTGGCCGGCCTGACGGGCCAGGCCGATGACATCCATGTCGCCGCCGGCGGTGTTGACGATATTCTGCTGTTCCTGGATGACGGCAATGGCTTTGATCTGATCGCGGTACATGGCGGCTTTTTCAAATTCCATCGCTTCTGCAGCGTCTTCCATTTTCTTCTGCAGATCCTGGGCAGTGCCCTTGTCCCGCCCTTCGAGGACGGCCAGGGCCTGGGCGACGCGCTGGCCGTAGTCCGCCTTGGTAATGTAGTGGACGCAGGGCGCATCACAGTGGTGCAGGTGGTACTGCAGGCACGGCCGGTCCGTGGGCATGGTCCGGCAGGAGCGGATATGATAGGCTCGCTGCATGAGCTTGAGGACGCGGTGGACTGCCGTCGAGTCGGCAAAGGGGCCAAAATAGCGGGCGCCGTCGCGGCTGACGCGGCGGGTCATGAAGACGCGGGGGTAATCTTCCTGGACGGTGACCTTGATATAGGGATAGGTCTTGTCGTCGCGGAGCATGATATTGTAATGGGGATGATATTTCTTGATGAGCGTATTTTCCAGGATGAGGGCTTCCATTTCCGTCGCCACGACGATGGTCTCCAAGTCGGCAGCATGACTGACCATAGCCGCTACTTTCGGCGCCCGGTTCGAATCATGGCGGACGTAGCTGGTCACGCGGTTGCGCAGGTTGACGGCTTTGCCGACGTAGATGATCTTGCCTTTTTCATCCTTCCAGAGATAGACGCCGGGCTGGGTCGGCAGGTTACGGACCTTTTCCCGGACAGCCTCACTGACTGCCATGACCTAGTCCTCCCCTTTCTGCGCTGCCATCAGGGCCCGCGTCCGTTCCAGGACAGGCTTCAGGAACTGCCCTGTATAGGACTGGGGCACCTGGCAGATTTCTTCCGGTGTACCGACAGCGACGACACTGCCGCCGCCGGCACCGCCTTCGGGACCGAGGTCGATGAGGTAGTCCGCCGTCTTGATGACATCCAAGTTGTGTTCGATGACCACGACGGTATCGCCGCCGTCGACGAGCATCTGCAGGACCTCCATCAACTTGTGGATGTCGGCCGTATGCAGGCCCGTCGTCGGTTCGTCGAGGATATAGAGCGTCCGGCCCGTGCTGCGCTTGGAAAGCTCCGTCGCCAGTTTGACGCGCTGCGCTTCGCCGCCGGAAAGGGTCGTCGCCGGCTGGCCGAGACGGATATAGCCCAGGCCGACCTGCTGCAGCGTCTTCAGCTTGTTGACGATGCGCGGGATATTTTCAAAGAACTGGCAGGCATCGTCGACGGTCATGTTGAGGACGTCGGAAATATTCTTTCCCTTATACTTGACTTCCAGCGTTTCCCGATTGTAGCGGGCACCGTGGCAGACTTCGCAGGGTACGTAGACGTCGGGCAGGAAGTTCATTTCGATGCGGATGATGCCGTCGCCCTTGCAGGCTTCGCAGCGGCCGCCTTTGATGTTGAAGCTGAAGCGGCCGGCTTTGTAGCCCCGGACCTTGGCTTCTGCCGTCTGGCTGTAGAGCTGGCGGATGGCATCAAAGACGCCCGTGTACGTCGCCGGATTGGAACGCGGCGTGCGGCCGATTGGCGACTGGTCGATGTTGATGATCTTATCGATGTATTCGACACCTTTCAGGACCTTGAATTTACCCGGCCGGTGCGGCGTGCCGTAGACAGCTTCGGCCATGCCCTTATAGAGGATTTCATTGACCAGCGTCGACTTGCCGGAACCCGAAACGCCCGTAACGACGGTCAGCGTGCCGATAGGGATGGAGACATTGATTTTCTTCAGGTTGTGTTCGGCAGCACCGATGATTTCCAGATAAGTACCATTCCCTTTACGCCGTTCTGCCGGCACGGGGATGAACTTCGTCCCCTTCAGGTACTGCCCGGTCAGGGACTGGGGGCAGGCCATAATGTCTGCCGCCGTGCCCTGAGCGACGATGCGGCCGCCTTTTTCCCCGGCCTGAGGGCCGATATCGACGATATAATCAGCAGCGCGCATCGTATCTTCGTCGTGTTCGACGACGATGAGCGTATTGCCAAGGTCACGCAGGCGCTTAAGGGCTTCCAGGAGTTTGTCGTTGTCGCGCTGGTGCAGGCCGATGGACGGTTCGTCGAGGATGTAGAGGACGCCGACCAGGCCCGA
>URLP01000008.1 GCA_900548635.1 uncultured Megasphaera sp. | reverse complement strand
GCGGTAGGGATCGCCGTGCTCACCCCGGACTGACGCAGCGTCGCTTTTTTGGCAGGAACCGGGAAAGAGACGGGCCAGGACGCGCTGATAGCAGCAGCGCAGCCAGCCGCCGGCCGGTTCGTCGTGGAGGCAGTCGAAATAAGATCGGGCCGCTGCGGCGACAGCCGGCGAAGAAAAGCGCCCTTCCCTGTCGCGGCAGTGCTGCAGTTCGTCAGCCAGGGACCGCAGGCGGCTGCGGCGTATCCAGGCCGTCATTTCATCTTTTTCCATTCCCAGCGTCGCCAGGAAATGGTGGTTTTCCAGGGCGGCAGACAGGGACGTAAAAATAGCTGTCGTCGAATCTTTCATCGTTCATCCCTCATTCCGGGTACTATGTTTCCGGATACAACTCTTTATTGCGCTTGACGATTTCCATGACCAGGTTGGCCGTTTCTTCGATAGCCTTCGACGAAACGTCGATGATCGGGCAGTGGAGGCGGCGCATGACACCGCGGGCATATTCCAGCTCTTCATTGATGCGTTCGATGTTGGCATAGCTGGCATTGGCATCAAGACCCATACTGCGCAAGCGTTCAGACCGAATGAAGTTCAGTTTGAACGGGTCGATAATAAGGCCGACGATTTTGCGAGCCGGGATCTGGAACAGTTCCGGCGGCAGGCTGACTTCCGGCACGAGGGGCAGGTTGGCCGCTTTGATGCGCTTATGCGCCAGGTACATGGAAAGCGGTGTCTTCGACGTACGGGAGACGCCGACGATGACGATATCGGCTTTAAGGAAGCCCATGGGATTCTTGCCGTCGTCGTATTTGACAGCAAATTCAATGGCTTCGACGCGCTTGAAGTATTCTTCGTCGAGCTGATGGATCATGCCGGCTTTCAACGTCGGTTCCGTATCCGTCAGGGTGCCGACGCCGGCCAGCATAGGGCCGATGATGTCGACGACAGTGACATTGGATTCCTTCGTCAGTTCCCGCAGCTTGCGGCGCAGGGTCGGCGAAATGATGGTGTAGCAAATCATGGCCGCCTTATGTGCTTCGGCTTTACTGACCAGTTCTTCAATCTGCTGTTCCGAGCGGATATAAGGCACACGGACAATATTGAATTCTTGCTTGTCGTATTGGCTGGCAGCCGCCCGGGCCACGCGTTCCGCTGTTTCGCCGAGCGAGTCAGAGCAGGCATAAATAATCGGTTTTTCCACAGTTATCTCCTCCCTAATCCACATTCCACAAATAGACGGGTAATGTTGGTCTTTGAAATCCTGCCAAGGACCTGCAGTTCTTTCTTATCGTCCTCATCGGTGCCGAGGACCTTGACGACAGGCAGGCAGTCGATTTCATATTCAATCAGCCGCTGGGCTGCGACGATGGCCTTTTCTTCCGGCTGGGCATAAATCACTTTGCTCGCCGGCGTCATGACCATGCGTACCGGCAGGGCCTTGAGGTCGTTGCTGCCCATGGCCGTTTTCAGTAAATCTTTTCGCGATACGACGCCGGCCAGGATATTGTCCGTACCAACGAAGACCGTCCCTACATCTTCCGTAAACATGGCGATAATGGCATCGTAAGCACTCGTGTGCTCGCCAACGATGACCGGCTGAGAGAGACAGGAGTCAATGGTAATATCCGTAATGGCCCGTGAAAGCAGGTCTTTTTCTTTATTGCCCGTAAAAAAGTAGCCTAATTTCGGCCGTGCATCGATCAGTCCCAGCATGGTCAAGATAGCCAGGTCTGAGCGCAGGGCGGCCCGCGTCACGTGGAGCCGGTTGGCAATATGCTGGCCCGTAATCGGACTGTTTTCTTTGACAATTTGTAAAATCGTTTCCTGACGTTCCGATAACATAGCGTCTTTTCACCTCCCAGAATAGTACTCTTATTCACTTACTATCATAACATATATCAAAATGTCCTGCGATATAAGATGTACAATATGCAAATAGCGTATAACACATGCTGCAAGTATGAGAAAAAGGGGCTGCCGCACGAAGCGACAAGCCCCTTTCGTTGTTGTTTAGCGTTCATCCTTCGTCGAAAACAACTTTAACAATACATCTAAGGTGATTCACAGCGCTCGCGTGGACGCCCCTACACGGACTGCGGACTGCGGACTGCGAGCTGCCCTATTACCAGGTATAATCTTCTGTATCAGCGCGGCCCTTGCCGGTCAGCGAATCGAGGAGGATGCGCTGTTCGACCTGAGCGACGTGTTTGCGCGTCGAGACGACAGCATCCGGGTTGACCGAGATGGAATCGATGCCGCTCTTGACGAGGAATTCAGCAAAATCAGGATATACGCTCGGTGCCTGGCCGCAGATGGAAACGGTCTTGCCGTCTTTATGCGCTACGGCGATGAGGTGGCGGATAGCCCGTTTGACGGCCAGATTGCGTTCATCGAAGAGCGGTGCTACCGTGTCGTTGTCGCGGTCGCAGCCCATGATGAGCATGGTCAGATCGTTGGAGCCGATGGAATAACCGTCGACGAACTGGTTGAACTGATCGGCCAGGATAATGTTGGACGGGATTTCAGCCATCAGCCATACTTTGAAGTCCGGACCGCGATGGAGGCCTTCCTGAGCCATGAGGTCGACGACCTTCTGCATTTCATCGACGCGGCGGCAGAAAGGAATCATGACGTTCAGGTTCTTGAAGCCATATTCTTCGCGGACTTTGCGGACAGCCTTCAGTTCGAGCTTAAAGGCTTCGACGTATTTCGGATCGTAGTAGCGGGAAGCACCGCGCCAGCCGAGGAGAGCGCTGCTTTCCTGCGGTTCGTATTTGTCGCCGCCTTTGAGATTGCGGTATTCGCTCGATTTGAAGTCACTCAGGCGCAGCGTGACCGGACGCGGAGCCAGTGCCTGGCAGACTTTGCGGATGCCTTCGGAGAGCTGGTCGACGACGCGGTCAGCCCGACCCGTTTCGATGAGATATAACGGATGTTCATGAATGAACGTCGTCCAGATGAATTCTTCACGCATCAGGCCGATGCCGTCGCACGGCAGTTTGCCGTATTTTTCAGCCAAATCCGGATTGCCGAGGTTCATGTAAATCTTCGTGCCCGTAATCGGTGCCGCTTCGGCGGCGACGACGGTCGCAGCGGCCTGCGTGCCGGCTGCCGGTGCTTCGTCTTCCGGTTTGACGATATCCGAGACGATGCCTTCATAGACAATGCCGTTCGTTGCATCGACCGTGATTTCTGCGCCGTCCTGGATGGTTGTCGTCGCTTCGACGCTGCGGCTCTTCGTGCCGACGATGCACGGGATGCCCAGTTCACGGCTGACAATCGACGCATGGCAGGTCATGCCGCCGGCATCCGTAACGATGGCTTTTGCTTTCTTCATGGCCGGTACCCAGTCCGGAGCCGTCATGGTCGTAACCAGGATTTCGCCGTCTTTGAATTCGGCAATCTTGGCAGGATCGAGGATGACATGGGCTTTGCCGGCAGCACTGCCCGGGCTGGCCGGAAGGCCTTTGACGACAACTTTGCGGTCTGTCGTGACAGCGGCTTTTTCAGCAGCGGCTTCTTTCTTTTCCTTATTCTTCTTGGACCAGACCGTTTCCGGACGGGCCTGGAGGAGCCAAATCTTATTGGTGCGTTCATCGACGCCCCATTCCATGTCCATGTAGCAGCCGTAGTGTTTTTCGATTTCTTTGGCATACGTAGCCAGTTCACGTACCTGTTCGTCCGTAATGACCTGCTGTTTCTGCAGTTCCGGCGGAACGAGTTTTTCTTCGCAGTCGCCACCCGGTTTGCGGACCAGTTCGATGGGCTTCGTATTGATCATCTTAGAGAGGATCGTAAGGTCATCTTTGCGGACCTTGAAGTTATCCGGCGTAACCGTACCCTGGACGACGTATTCGCCAAGGCCCCAGGCACCTTCGATGGTAATCGTCGAATCATCGCCGGTGACCAAATCGACCGTGAACATGACGCCGGCCGCTTTCGAGAAGACCATCATCTGGATGGCAGCGCTCAAGGCGACGGAAAGATGGTCGAATCCCTGTTTCGTGCGGTAGTAGGTAGCGCGGTCCGTAAAGGTCGAGGCATAGCATTCCTTGACTTTCTGGATGACCATGTCGGCTCCCTGGACGTTCAGGTACGTATCCTGCTGGCCGGCAAAGCTGGCATCCGGCAAATCTTCTGCGGTTGCGCTGGAACGGACAGCGACGAAAGGATTGGCTTCGCCCACTTTTTTACCCAATTCTTCATAGCTCTTGCGGATATCATCAGCCAGGTCTTTCGGCATTTCGGCATCACAGATAGCTTTGCGGATTTTTGCCGTAACATCGCGGAGCTGGACGGCATCTTCGACGTCTGTCAGGCCTTTCAGCAGTTCCGGGATCTTGACGTCCATGCCTGTTTCATGCATGAAATGACGATAGCCGGCTGCTGTCGTTGCAAAACCGTACGGTACAGGGACATCCGTCTGGGATGTCAGTTCACCGAGCGACGACGACTTGCCGCCAACCAGGGAAACATCTTTTCTGCGCAGTTCATCGAACCACAATACAAATGCTTTTTCTCTGTCCTTTGCCATAATCTTTACCTCCTACTACTATCACCAAGCGTGTATGCTAAATTCTCTGCTTGCTACGTTTATAGTACGCTGTTTATCATCTCTTGTCAATGGTTTTTCTAAAAAAGCTGCATAATATATTTTTAAAGAGTATGCTATATATGAAATATTTTCAGAATCCGTGTAGCGTAAAACGATTTAAGCTGATAAATCACTTTAAATTTTCTGAACCTTTCCTGCTTATATAGGATAATAATACCGGATGTGATATAATAAGAAATTAGTAATGTCTCATTACCTGCTCATCTTGAACGATTACGTCGTCACGTAGGAGGAAAATAATGTATACACCCAGACGCAGAGCAAAAAAAGCCAAAAAGGCCGGACCCCTTCGCCGCATCCGCCTCTTCATCACTTTATGCCTTGTCGTATTCGCAGGCTTAAGTGTGGGCTATATTTTTGCTGCCTATCGAAGCTTGCCTGCCGTCGGCAACAACATGCGGCCTGCCGTTTCATCCCAGGTCTTCGACGCCCACGGCAAGCTGATCACTACGCTTCATTCCGATCAGAACCGCTTGCCCATCGACATCAATAAGGTGCCGCAGAACCTGCAGAATGCCTTCATCGCTGCCGAAGACAACCGCTTTTATGAACACATCGGCATCGACCCTGTGGGCATCGTCCGTGCCGTCTTCGCCAACCTGACCAACCGCGGCATCGCCCAGGGCGGCAGTACGATTACCCAGCAGCTGGCGAAGAACGCCTTCCTTTCGCAGGAACAGACGCTGAAGCGTAAAATCCAGGAAGCCATGCTGGCCCTGGAAATCGAACACAAGTACAGTAAAAAGGAAATCCTGGAAATGTATATGAACCAGATTTACTTCGGCCAGGGCGCCTACGGCATCCAGACGGCTGCCAAGACGTACTTCAACAAGGACGTCAACGAACTGAGCCTGACCCAGTGCGCCATGCTCGCCGGCCTGCCGAAGAGCCCGAACTACTACTCGCCCTTCAACAACCTGAACGAAGCGAAGAAGCGCAAGAACGTTGTCCTTGACCAGATGGCCAAATACGGCTACATTTCGTCAGCAGAAGCTGAAAAGGCCAAGAATCAGGACTTAGGCCTCTCGAAGAGCCATCAGGCGGCCAAAGAAAAGGACGAAAACGCCGCCTTCATCGACTATGTATCGCAGCAGGTCGCCAAGAAGTACGGCGACGATGCGCTTTATAAAGAAGGCCTGAAGATCTACACGACCATGGATGCCGACAAACAGCACGCTGCCGTCCGCGCCCTGCGCCATCTGCCGGACAATTACACCGACGAAAACGGCCTCACCCAGCCGCAGGCAGCCATCGTCTCCATCGACCCCAAGACAGGCCACATCCTGGCCATGGTCGGCGGCCGCGGCCAGGACAGCTTCAACCGTGCCAGCATGGCCGTCCGCCAGCCCGGGTCCGCCTTCAAGCCTTTCGTCTACCTGACGGCCCTGCAGCACGATATGACGCCGGATACGACGATGGACGACAAACCAGTTACCTACGGCGGCTGGAGCCCGAAGAACGCCGGCGGTTCCTACAGCGGCACGATGACCCTGAGCGATGCCCTGGCCCACTCGGTCAACACCATCGCCGTCCAGCTGGCCGATAAGGTCGGGCCGAAGAAAATCATCGCCAATGCTAAGAAGATGGGCATTACGACCCTCGTGGACAAGGACGAAAACCTGGCCATGGCCTTAGGCGGCCTGACCAAAGGCGTCACCCCGCTGGAAATGGCCAGTGCCTACGGTACCTTTGCCAATAAAGGCGTCCACGTCAAACCGACGGCCATCGTCAAAATCCTTGACCGCAACGGCAACGTCCTGGAAGACTCGACGAGCCTGGAAAAAGAAGAAACGAAGACGCGCGTCATGTCCGAACGGGAAGCTTATGAAATGACGACCATGCTCGAAGGCGTCATCGAACACGGCACAGGCACAGCCGCAGCCATCGGCAAACCGGCTGCCGGCAAGACCGGGACGACAGACGACAACAAGGACGCCTGGTTCGTCGGCTACACGCCGGACATCGTCACTGCCGTCTGGATTGGCGACGACACGGGCTCACACAGCCTGGGCGAAGTCTACGGCGGCACGATTCCGGCCGAAATCTGGCAGGACTACATGTCGTCGGCCACGTCCGATGAATCGGGCAGCGACTTCTCGTCGCCGTCCGGCACGAAGCAGTCCCGCAGCGAATCGACTGCCAAGAGCAGCTCCGTCCGCAGCGACGACCGCGAAGAACCGAAGAAAAAATCGACATCGAGCACCTCTGAAAAGACAACGACCAAAGAAAAGTCGAAGTCCCAGACCCAGCAGCCCAGCAAACAGCCTGCTGAACAAGCCGATAAAAATAATAGGGAATAGAAAAAAGCTGCCGCACATCATGTGCGGCAGCTTTTTTAGTTTGAAGTTTGTAGTTACTTCAAACTAAAAACTTCAAATTTTTACTACTTTATGGATAACGGCACTGACAACCATAATAATGACGACGACGGGGACTGTGATGCCTACAGGTGTGTCGACGTTGAGGAGGAAGCGGTAGAGGGCGACGCCTAAGATCCAGAGGACGATGTTCAGCCAGTTGACGCTTTCCGCCGTATGGTCCTTCTTCAGGATGAAGAAGTCCGAAAGGAGGATGGCCGTCATCGGCGCGAAGACGGAACCGATAAGGTAGAGGAAGTCCTGGAACTGATCCGGTGCGGCAAAGATAGCCAGAAGGACGCCGAGGACCGTCGCTGCCAGGGCCAGGACTTTATCCGAAAGATTCGGGATGAGGCTGCGGCAGCTGACACCGGCCGAAAAAGCATCGAGGAAAGTCGTCGTTACCGTCGAGAGGAGGACGACGAGGATACCGGCGACACCCAGGCCGGCCTGGACCATGATGGCGGCAATATCGTCCTGCCCCGTAAAGAGGGCAGCGCCCATGCCGATGAGGAACATCCAGGAGCTGGCTACGAAATAGGCCGCACAGCTGGCCGCCGTCGCCTGGACCGGTTTTGCCGCCGTCCGCGTATAGTCGGAGATGATCGGCAGCCACGAGAGCGGCATGGCCACGGCCAGTTCCACAGCGCCGCCGAAGGTCAAGTCCCCGGCCGGCACCTGCGGCGTACCGCCGCGGAAGACGACCAGACTGAGGACGATGGTCAGGATAAACAGCGCCGCCATGACGACGACATTGACCTTACTGAGGTTCTTCAGGCCCATAACAATCCACAAGGCGATGAAAGCACCGATGATCAAACTCCACCAGTTGAGGCCGATGGAGGCAATCGTATTGGCTGCCAGAGCAGCGCTGGCGACCATGACAGCCGTCCAGCCGATAAGCTGGATGACATTCAAGCCGGCAAAGAGCTTGGCCCCCTGCGTACCAAAGGAAATGCGCACCGTTTCCATGGCGCTGCCGCCGGTGCGGCCACCGATGAGGCCGGCCAGGTACATGACGATGCCGCCGATGATGTGGCCCAGGATAATCGCCGCAAAGGCCTTGGCAAAGCCCAGTGGTGCCAGGAGCATGCCCGTCAGGATTTCGGCGATAGAAATGCCCGCGCCGAACCAGAGCAGGCCGTTGGATAAGACAGACGTTTTCTGTTCGTTCACAATAAATACATCCTTTCTTGTTATTCAATGACAACATCCAACAGTATACCATATATTGTTACAGTTTTAACTCACTTTCCGAAAAAAATTCTTTTTTCCTTTATCCCTCCACTTTCCCATGCTATACTTACCATAGTTTAATCGAACCATATTAGAAATGTTTTATTTTTATACGTTTGGAGTGGATATTATGAAAATCGACAAGCGACTGAAACTGGCCATCATCGCTGCCTGTGCCTTCGGCGGCTACCATTACTATCAGACACAGCAGGAGGCCAAACAAGCCAAATCCATCATCGAAACGGCCGATGTCATCCGCAAAGACCTGCGTTCGACAGTCTCGGCGACCGGCGTCATCAGCCCTGTCGATTCCGTCGAAGTTTCGCCGAAGATTACGGCCCGCATCAGCCAGGTCCTGGTCAAGGAAAATGACCGCGTCACGGCCGGTCAGACCGTCGCCATCCTCGACGGCAAAGACTACGAAGCCAAGCGCGACCAGGCGCAGTACAAAGTAACGAATACGAAGGTTGAATACGACCGGGCCCAGCAGCTCTATGACCTCGGCGCTGGTACCAAGCAGGCCTTGGATACAGCGAAATTCAACTATGACACGGCTGTCAGCACCCTGACGGAAGCCGAATCGGACGTCGCCGAAACGGTCATCACGGCACCGATGGACGGCGTCGTCGTCGGCGAACCGAAGACCGTCGGCACCATGGCCGTCCAGGGCAACAGCAACCCGACCGTCATCATGCGCATTGCCGACACGTCGACCAAGCAGATTCTGGCCAAAGTCGATGAAACGGATATCGGCAAGATCCAGATCGGTCAGGATGCGACCTTTACGGTCGACGCCTTTACAGACCGTACCTTCACAGCCCATGTCTCGAAAATCGCCAAGACCGATACGAGCAACACGTGGGATACGAACGGCACGAGTTCGACCTCGTCAAGCGGCTCCTCATCCAGTTCGTCGAGCGTCATCTATTACTACGTCACTCTCGACGTCGACGATCCTGATGACGTCCTGAAACTGGGCATGACGGCCCGCGTCGACATCACGACGTCCCAGAAAGACGATGCCCTCGTCGTCCCCATTGCCGCACTGAAGACCAACGATTCCGGCTCGTACGTCATCCGCGTCGATGCCAATGGTCAGACTGAACAGGTCCCGGTCACGACAGGCATCTACAGCGACGAATACGTAGAAATCCTCTCGGGTCTGACCCAGGGCGACAAGGTCTCCATTTCCTACACAGCCAGCAGCAAATCGTCCTCGTCGAACAATAACAGGCGACAGGGACCGCCGCCCATGTAAAGGGGGCTTTGCCATGAACCACGTCATTGAACTGAAAGACATCAAGAAAATCTACCACATCGGCGGTGAAGACTTTGCCGCTTTGGCGGGTATTACGCTGAACATCGAAGAAGGCGAATTCGCCGCCCTCATGGGGCCGTCGGGCTCCGGGAAATCGACGCTCATGAACATCCTCGGCTGCCTGGACCGCCCTACGTCGGGGTCGTACAAGCTCGGCGGCAAGGAAGTCGCCCACCTCAGCGACGATGAACTGGCCGTCGTCCGCAACCGACACATCGGCTTCGTCTTCCAGAACTTCAATCTCCTCTCGCGCATCTCCGCCCTGGACAACGTCGCCCTGCCCCTGGTCTACGCTGGCGTCGGCCGTAAAGAACGGAGTGAACGGGCCATGGAAAAATTAAAATCCGTTGGCCTGGAAACGTGGGCCCACCATAAACCGAACGAACTGTCCGGCGGCCAGCGCCAGCGCGTAGCTATCGCCCGGGCCCTGGTCAACAACCCGCACATCATCATGGCCGACGAACCGACAGGCAACCTGGATACGAAATCGACGAAAGACATCATGAAGCTCTTCCAGGCCCTGCACGAAGAACACAAGACGATCATCCTGGTCACGCACGAACCGGAAATCGCCGCCTGTGCCAACCGTCAGCTCCTGCTCTCCGACGGCAGGATCACGAAAGACGCCGGAAAGGGGGTCCTCATGGATGTTATTTAGTGAAAGCGTACAGATTGCCGTTACGGCACTTCTCTCGAATAAGCTACGCTCCATCCTGACCATGCTGGGCATCATCATCGGTGTCGGCGCGGTCATCGCCATGATTTCCATCGGCATGGGCGTCAAACAGAACGTCACCAACTCCATCGCCAGCCTGGGCAGCAACATGCTCATCGTCATGCCGGGATCGACGAACAAAGGCGGCGTCCGCTCGGCTGCCGGATCGAATCAGAAACTGAAATACGACGACGCCGTAGCCATCAAGAATAAGATTAAAAACATCGATTATGTTTCGCCGACAGTCAACAGCTCCTACCAGGTCGTCAACGGCAACCAGAACTGGAACACGTCGGTCTACGGCGTTACGCCGGAATACCTGCACATCCGCTCCCTGACCGTCCAGTCAGGCTCGTTCATCACGGAAAATGACATGAATTCCCGCAACCGCGTGGCCGTCATCGGGCCGACCGTCGCTTCGAACCTCTTTGACGAAAAGAACCCGGTCGGCAAGAATATCCGCATCAACAATCAGCCATACAAGATCATCGGCGTCCTAGAAAGCAAAGGCCAGTCGTCCATGGGCACGGACCAGGACGATATGGTCATCGTCCCCCTGACGACGGCCCAGGAACGCCTCCTGGGCATCACCTATGTCCGCTCCATCAATATCCAGGTCTCGAGCTCCGATAAAATCGAACAGGTCCAGTCCGAAGTGGAAACGCTCCTGCGCCAGCGCCATCACATCCGCACGGGCGAAGAAGATGACTTCACGGTCCGCAACCTGACGAGCCTCATGGAAACTATGACCAGCACGACGACCATGCTGACCTTATTCCTGGGCAGCATCGCCGCGATTTCCCTGCTTGTCGGCGGCATCGGCATCATGAACATCATGATGGTCTCCGTTACGGAACGGACGCGGGAAATCGGCATCCGCAAAGCCCTGGGCGCGACCTTCCAGAATATCATGATGCAGTTCCTCATCGAATCCGTCGTCATCGGTGTCGTCGGCGGCCTCTTAGGCATTGCCTGCGGCGTCGGCGTCGCCCTGGCCATTGCCAAGTCAGGCCTCTTCCAGACCGTGATTACGGCGGCACCGATTATCATCTCCTTCACCTTCTCCGTCGGCATCGGCCTCTTCTTCGGCATCTACCCGGCCCGGAAAGCCGCCAAACTCGACCCCATCGAAGCACTGCGCTACGAGTAGGTGCCTGCTGCGCCGTGGGGCGTTGACCGTAGGTCGTGAAAATCGTTCGTCGTTCATCGTTCGTCGTAAAAAAAACGGGCTCGCTAGCGAGCCCGTTTCGCGTCGATGAACGACAAACAACAGATGCCGTCAGGCATCAGCAACATCCCGTATCCAGCGGCGGATGTCGTCTTCGGCATCTTCGATGGTCGTACCCAGGAGGGCCAGGCTCTTGCCGAGTTTGACCTGCGGGCAGAGGGCGTGGATGTCTTCCAGACTATGGCCGACGCCGCTGCCTTCATGAGTGCAGAAGGGATAAATGGTCTTGCCCGAAAAATCGTGATTTTCCAGGAAGGTCCAGAGGACCATGGGCATCGTGCCGCACCAGTTGGGATAGCCCAGGAAGATGACGTCATAATCGTCCAAATTAGCAATATCTTTTTCCAAAGCCGGACGGGCGTTGTCGGCCTTTTCTTTTTTGGCAATCTTCACGACTTCCTGATAGTCATACGGATATACGGCTGCCGTACGGATATGGAAGAGGTCACCGCCGGTAAAGCGGCAGATCATTTCCGCCGCCCGCTGGGTATTGCCCACAGGCAGATCGACGATTTTACCGCTGGCATAGTTCATGCCGGCATGTGAAAAATAAGCGATAAGGCATTTTTTATTTTGCTGATCCATAAGCCAATCCTCCCCGATTTGTTTGACTTCTAATTTCTCGATACAGTTTCCATTATACGGCAAAAACAACAGCCCTTCAATCACTATCATGAATGAAAGCGATTTTATTTTCTCATGTCTCCCTGAGGCCCTTTGTCTTTCCAAGGGCCCTATAATGTAGTAAAATAAAGGATGTCAACAGATTCTTACAGTAATGTAATATAAGGAGGGTCCATTTATGGCTCATGTAAATGAAAACTACTTAAAACTCCCGGGCAACTATCTCTTTGCAACGATTGCCAAGAAAGTTGACGCTTACTCCAAAGCACACCCGGATGCCAATATCATCCGCCTCGGCATCGGCGACGTCACGCGTCCCCTCGCCCCGGCCATCATCGACGCCATGCATAAAGCCGTCGACGAAATGGGCAAAGCAGAAACCTTCCGCGGCTACGGTCCGGAACAGGGCTACGATTTCCTGCGCCAGGCCATCATCGACGGTGACTACAAGAAACACGGCATCGACCTCGAATTAGATGAAGTCTTCGTCGGCGACGGCGCTAAGACTGACGTCGCCTGCATCCAGGAAATCTTCGGCAGCGATCTCAAATTCGCTGTCGCCGATCCGGTCTACCCGGTCTACCTCGACTCGAACGTCATGTTCGGCCACACGGGCGACTGGGATGCTGAAAAAGGCATCTACAACGGCGTCACCTACCTGCCCTGCACGCCGGAAAACGGCTTCAAAGCCGAACCGCCGAAAGAAAAAGTCGACCTCGTCTATCTCTGCAACCCGTCCAACCCGACCGGTACGGCCATGAGCCGCGAAGAACTGACGAACTGGGTCAAAGCGGCTAAAGAAAACCACTTCATCATCATCTATGATTCGGCTTATGAAACGTACATCACCGAACCGGGTGTACCTCACAGCATCTTCGAAATCGAAGGCGCCAAAGAAGTCGCCATCGAACTGCGCTCCTATTCGAAATGCGCCGGCTTCACGGGCGTCCGCTGCTCGTACGTCGTCGTCCCCCATGCCTGCGTCGCTTACAAGCACGACGGCACGGCTGTCGAACTCAACCCGCTCTGGTTCCGCCGTCAGTGCACGTTCTTCAACGGCACGCCGTACATCGTCCAGCGCGCTGCTGAAGCCTACTACAGCCCGGAAGGCCAGAAACAGTGCCTGGCTGACGTCGAATACTATATGAACAACGCCCACATCATCCGCGACGGCCTGACCGAAGCCGGCTATACCGTCTACGGTGCGACCAACTCGCCTTATGCCTGGGTCCAGACGCCGAATGGCATGAAGAGCTGGGATTTCTTTGACCTTCTCCTCGACAAAGCCAATGTCGTCACGACACCGGGTTCCGGCTTCGGCCCCCACGGCGAAGGCTATCTCCGCCTGACGGCTTTCGGCACGAAAGAAAACACGATTGAAGCCGTCAAACGCATTGCTGATTTAAAATTATTAAAATAAAAGGTGGTTTAACCATTGAGTACCAATTTGGAAGTAGGCATCGTCGGTCTGCCGAATGTCGGTAAAAGCACGCTGTTCAACGCGATTACCAAGGCCGGCGCAGAAGCGGCAAACTATCCCTTCTGCACGATTGAACCGAATGTCGGTGTCGTAGAAGTCCCGGATCAGCGTCTCCAGGTCCTGACCGACATGTACAAACCGAAAAAAACAATCCCTGCTGTCACGCGCTTCGTCGATATCGCCGGCCTCGTCGCCGGTGCCTCCAAGGGTGAAGGCCTGGGCAACAAATTCCTCAGCCACATCCGCGAAACCGACGCTATCGCAGAAGTCGTCCGCTGCTTCGAAGATTCGAACATCACTCACGTCGACGGCTCCATCGACCCGATCCGCGACATCGAAACGATCAACACGGAACTCTGCCTGGCCGACCTCGAATCGGTTCAGAAACGCGTCGACCGCATTGCCAAAGTCGCCCAGTGCGGCGATAAAGATGCCAAAGTCGAATACGCAGTCCTGAAGAAAGTCCTGGCCTGCCTCGAAAATGGCGAACCGGCCCGCAAAGCAGGCCTCACGAAAGACGACCTGCCCCAGGTCAAAGACCTCAATCTCCTGACGCTGAAGCCGATCATCTACATCGCCAACGTCGCTGAAGATGAAGCGGGCGATCCCGATTCCAACCCGAACGTCAAGCGCGTCGAAGAATACGCTGCCAATGAAGGCGCCCAGGTCGTCGCCGTTTCCGCCAAGATCGAAGCGGAAATCGCCGAACTGCCGGACGACGAAGCAGCGGCTTTCCTTGAAGAACTCGGTCTTCCCGAATCGGGCCTGGATAAGCTGATCAAAGCCAGCTATTCCCTCCTCGGCCTGATCAACTTCTTCACAGCCGGTGCCGACGAAGTCCGCGCCTGGACCATCGTCAAAGGCACAAAAGCCCAGAAAGCAGCCGGCAAAATCCACACGGATATCGAACGCGGCTTCATCCGCGCCGAAATCGTCTCCTACGATGACCTCATCGCCTGCGGCAGTGAACAAGCTGCCAAAGAAAAAGGTCTCGTCCGCCTGGAAGGCAAAGATTACATCATGCAGGACGGCGATGTAACCTACTTCCGGTTTAACGTCTGATAAAAAAAGCTGTCGCATTTGCGGCAGCTTTTTTCGTTGTTCGTTTGTCGTTCATCGTTGGTCGAAACGCATCACATCTGCAGAGTCGGTTCTGCACAGAATTCGCGCAGGCTCGCCACATGCGAGCCCTACACGTTCCACGGCAAACGGCAAACGACCCACGGATTTACAAATCAGGTGTCTTCTTCATGATGCTGGGGGCGGGGCTCCCTGTCATCAGTCAGACCGGCAATGTAATCGAGAGACGTATGGTACAGCTTTGCCAGCTGGATCAATTTTTCGACAGGAATTTTCCGCTTCCCTAACTCATACATGCCGTATCCCACTTGTGAACACTTCAAAACCTTGGCCACATCGGCCTGAGAGAGCCTTGCTTCCAATCGAAGCGTCTTTAAACGGCTGTAGTATTTCATGTCATCACCTGTTTTCATAGAGATAGGAATTATAATAGGAATTATAATAAGTACATAAATAATTTCCCTTTATTATATTATAGTAAATATATACAAAGACGGCAATAATTATTAGAAATATAATCGTTGCCGTCTTTGCAATTTGTATTCCCTTCTATGAAATGATTAACTATGACTCAGTCGATTTCAACCAATTTACCGGGATTCATGATGTTATTCGGGTCCAATGCCTTCTTGATGGCTTTAATGACGTTAAGTTCCGCCTGCGGCGTGCAAAGTGCAAATTCTTCTAATTTCTTGTAGCCAATGCCGTGTTCGCCGGACATCTTGCCGCCCAGGGCATAGACGCGCGGGAAGAGGTCGCGGTGGAAGGCCTTGATCTTCTGAAACCATTCTTCCGGCGAGAGGCCTTTGGCGTTCAAGGGCAGGACGTGGATATTGCCGTCGCCGATGTGGGCAACAGTGACGCAGTAGAGGTCGTATTTTTCACGCAGTTCCGGGATCTGCTTGGTGATGTCCGGGATCTTGTCGAGCGGTACGACGAAGTCTTCGGTCTGGAACATCTTATCGACGTCGCGGGCCGCTTCGGCGAACTGCTTGCGCAGCGTCCAGATGCGCTTATCGGCTTCGAATTCATCGATGGAACCGTTGCTTTCGGCCAAATCGCAGAGCTGTTCCATCTTGCGGTCCGAGTCGTCTTCACTGAACGATTCGACCGTGACGATGACATAGTCGCAGCCTTCATCGACGTGGGGCATCTTCATGTCCAGGAACTTGCAGGTCATGCGCAGGGCTTCATTGTCCATGAATTCGATGCTCGTCGGGTCGATGCCGGCTTTGAGGATCTTATTCGGCAGAGCAAAGGCTTCTTCGTCGGTCTTGAAGACGCAGACCATATTGAAGGCGTACGGCGGCATGGGGCGGAGCTTGACCGTGACTTCCGTGATGATGCCCAGGGTCCCTTCAGAACCAGCAAAGAGCTGTTCCAGGCAGAGGCCGGTAGAGCTCTTCTTAAGGCGGGCGCCGGCATCGAGGATGTCCCCAGTCGGCGTGACGACTTTCAGGCTGTAAATCTGATGGCGCGTCGTGCCGTACTTGACGGCCTTATTGCCGCCAGCGTTATTGGCGACGTTGCCGCCGATCATGCTGCTGTCCGCACTGGACGGGTCGCCGGCGTAGAGGAGACCGTGCTTGGCCGCTTCACGCTGCAGATCGCCCGTAATGACGCCAGTCTGGCAGACAGCGTACATATTGTCTGCGTCGAATTTCAGGATTTTGTTCATCCGTTCCAATTCGACGACCATGCCGTGATAGACAGGAATGGCGCCGCAGGCAACACCGGAACCTGCCGAGCGCGGTGTAATCGGTACGAGGTACTTATTGGCCAACTTGACGATGGCAGCGACTTCTTCCGTCGAGCCCGGGAAGACGACGACTTCCGGTTTATGGAAATAATGGGAGTTCCCTTCTTCATCGGTCTGGTATCGTTCCAAATAGTCTTCGTCCGTCTTGACGTATTTGTCACCGACGACCTGACGTAATTCTGCTAATAATTCCGGCGTAACGGGGTTAAATTTTGCTGCCATAATAAAACGCTTCCCTTCTATCACAAACTTAAGCATTCCTTAAAGTTATGGTTAACGACTCTCCCTGTGGGAGTTGAGCATAGTATACCACGTTCAGAAAACTTGTAAAGCCCCTTTCCCTTAGAATTTTAAAAATTTTCTAAAGAAAAGGGGCCTTTAAAAAGTACCTGTCGGCATAGTTTTATAAAGTTTTACGTTTAAGTATCTGCCAACGCTTCCCATTTCTCGTAAGCGTCGTCGAGCTTGGCCTGGGCCGCTTCGTATTCTGCCGTCAGTTTCATCATGGCGTCGGCATCGGTCTGGTTCTGAGGCATGTTCATCTGGACTTCGTACATCTTGAGCGTCGCTTCCAGCTCGGCAATCTTCATTTCGAGCTTGTCCATTTTCGCAACCTGTCCGTAAGACGGCGTTTGGGCCGTGGCCTTCTTAGGAGCTTCGACAGGCTTTTCGGCGACCTTCACAGGGCTGTCAGCCTCTTTTTTCGGAGCCGAAGATGCCGCTGCAGCAGCCTCTTCTTCCTTTGCCGCCGCTTCAGCTGCTTCCTGGGCTTCGCGCAGCTTCTGGCGGTAATAGCTGTAGTTGCCGACATATTCCGTGAGTTGCTTATGTTCCAGGACCAGCGTCCGCTGCGTAATCTTGTCGAGGAAATAGCGGTCATGAGAGACGACGAGATACGTGCCGCCGAAGTCGAGAAGAGCCTGTTCCAAGACTTCCCGCGTCGGGATATCGAGATGGTTCGTCGGTTCGTCGAGGATGAGGAAATTCGGCCCCTGCAAAAAGAGCTTGAGCAGAGCCAGGCGAGCCTGTTCACCGCCGCTGAGGCTGTCGATGACCTTGAAGACATCGTCGCCGCGGAAGAGGAAATGGCCGAGAGCCGAACGCGCTTCTTCTTCGCTGTAGCTGAAATCGTTCATGATTTCCTCGAGAACCGTCCAGGCCCCGTGCAGGTCCGTGTGTTCCTGAGCAAAATAACCGATGTGGACGTGGCTGCCCAAGGTGATGTGGCCCGACGTCGGTTCCTTTTCGCCCATGATCATGCGGATGAGCGTCGTCTTGCCCGTACCGTTCGGACCGATGAGGGACGCTGCTTCGCCGCGCCGCAGCAGGAGCGAGAGATGGTCGAAGAGCTGACGGTCCGCAAAGCCGCCGCAGACCTTGTCGAGGACGAGGACCTTCTGGCCGCATTCTTCGGCAGGCTTGAAGTTAAAGCGCAGGGCTGCATCATCGGGATGCCATTCGATGCGTTCCAGCCGGTCCAGCTGGGACTGGCGGCCCCGGGCCTGCTTGGCCTTGATGCCGGCCTTGTACTTGCGGATATATTCTTCCGTTTCGTGGATGTGTTCCTGCTGCTTGCGGTAGGCCTTTTCCAGGGCCTTCTGCTGCATGGCGTGCTGTTCGACGTAGCGCGAATAATTGCCCTTATACTTCGTCACCTTGCCGTGGGACAGTTCCAGGATGCCCGTAGCCACGCGGTCCAGGAAATAGCGGTCATGGGAAACGATGAGGATGCCGCCGCCGTAGGAAAGCAGATAGCCTTCGAGCCATTCCAGCATGTCCATGTCGAGATGGTTCGTCGGTTCGTCGAGGAAGAGGTAGTCCGGGCGACGCACGAGGGCTTTGGCCAGATTGATGCGCGTCTTCTGGCCGCCGGAAAAGCTCTGTACAGGCCGGTCCATGTCGGCTTCAGAAAAACCGAGGCCTTGGACGATTTTCCGCGACATCGATTCGTACTCATAGCCGCCGAGCCATTCAAAGCGTTCCTGCATGCGGGCGTAGCGGTTCATGAGGGCCGTATCCTCCGGATGGGCCTGCATCTCCCTTTCCACAGCCTTCAGGTCCTTTTCCAGCTTCATCACGTCTTTCCAGGCATCGGTAATCGTCTGGCGCAGGGTCACATCGTCGGCATAGGTAATGTCCTGCTGCAAATAGCCGATCGATTCACCTTCCGAAACGACGAAGGCCCCGTTGTCGTACTCCTCTTCCCCCATAAGGCACTTGAGGAGCGTCGACTTCCCGGCCCCGTTGGCCCCGATGAGCCCGATCCGTTCACCGCGGCGGATTTCGAAACTGACATCATGAAAAACCATATGTACGCCAAAAGACTTGCTCAATTTCTGTACTTTAATACTGCCCATCTATCTGAATTCCTCCTGCAAGAAATAAAAGCTTTCATAAATAAATATTATATCATGAAAAGACGTTACATGAAAAGGCTCCCCTGAAAATGGGAGCTGTCAGCGAAGCTGACGGAGAGGTTCTTTTTCGTATCGATACTAAAACGTTAGCCTTAAAAAATTAAACGTTTATCTTAATTTTTCTTAGTTTTTCTTCTTGACAAGTCCCTTTTCATGCGGTATCATGGCACCATCAACTAAACGTCACAAACGCGACGAAGCAAAATAGTAATGCTGTGGATTCGGTTCAGAGAGCTGCCGGCCGGTGCGAGGCAGTCCATGAAGCAGGATGAACTCATTGCCGAGCGGAGAGGCTGAATGAAAATGAAGTAGGCCAATACGGGAACTCCCGTTACAGAGCATGGATATCGCCGTAAGGCCGCATCCGAGAGTGCACCCAGTCGGGTGAAACAGAGTGGTACCGCGGAAGGAAACAACGCCTTTCGTCTCTTAGCAATCATTGCCGGGAGACGGAGGGCGTTTTCGTTTCCCCTGGATTTTTCGTAAGGAGGAATTACCATGACTTCTGCTATCAAAGCTGCTTCACTGAGTATGTGTTTTTCCGTCGGTGCCGTCTTGTTCAGCTCCCACGCCGGCGGCGGTTTCGCCACAGGCAATCAGGAAAATGTCTATTTCGTCAGCCTCGGCTGGCTCGGCCCGATTACGGCGATCATCACGATGTTATTGTTCACACTGACCATCAAGGAAGCGATGAACATGTATAACTCGCGCCACCTGACGAGCTACCGTCAGTTGTTCCAGAACTTATACAGTCCCTTTAAGGGCATTGAATATCTCTTCGAAGCCTTCTTCTACATCATGGTCTTAATGGCCGTTTCCGCTACCATTTCCGGTGCCGCTTCGGCTATCCAGGCTCAAATCGGCCTCGACTATTATGCCGGCATCGGCGTCGTCGGCGCCATCGTCTTCTTCCTGACCATCTTCGGCGCCGGTCTCGTACGCCGCGCTACGACCTACATGGGCATCGCCATCTTAGCCATGGTCATCATGATTTTCTCCGTCGGCATCTACATGGGCGGCTCCATCGAAGGCACGCAGTTCTTCACAGCCGCCATGGCTCAGGACTTCGCCGCCAACGGCTTCAGCAAACTGCCGACAGCCATCCTGCATGCCTTCACGTACTCCGGTTTCCAATGCGTCGTCATCCCGACGATGATCGTCGTCGGCACGCCTTTAGTCACGCGTAAGAACTGCGCTACGTCCATGTGGTTCTCTTTTGCCATGAACGCCATCGCCCTGACCTTAGCCGTCTGCATGCTCTTAGGCTGGACCGGCATCTACGGCAAATCGCCCTTACCGACCCTGACGAGCTGCAAGACCATGGGCATGTCCTGGCTGACCATCGCCTACAGCGCCTTCCTGCTGATTTGCCTCATTTCGACCGGTGTCACGACGGTCTTCGGCTTCACGGCCCGCTTCTCGGAAATGGACTGTTTAAAGAAAATCAGCAAGAGCGCCGTCATCCGCTCGGCCATCGTCACGCTCTTCATCATCATCGCTTCCATGACCGTCTCCATCGTCGGCCTGACGAACATCATTAAATACGGCTATGGCTACTGCGGCTACCTGGCCATCGCCATCATCATCATCCCCTTCCTGACCATCGGCCGCTACAAAAACATCCGCTACGCCAAAGACAGTGCTTACCGCGCCCGCATCGACGCCATGAACGAAAATCCCGAAGCCGCATCCTTCCAGCCAACAGCAGAACCTGCCGGACACTAGGGGTTCATGTTTGAAGTTTGAGGTTTGAAGTATAAAACAGCCAACTGCGCTTACATACGCAGTTGGCTGTTTTCTTGTGACACCCAGAAGAGATGGCGTTCGCCGCTTCGTCGAATCAGGCCCGTCGTCAAGGTGACATATTTTTCTTCGTAGGGATACGTGAACTTCTGACGCTCTCCGACAGCCAGCTTCTGCAGCTGCTGGTCCAGGAATTCCCTTGGGCGAGAGTCTTTGCGGTTGAGGAAGTGCTTCCACCTCGGCCAGGGAAAGTGCCGTCGTATTCCAGGTCGTACGCTTTGCCGCGCAGCAGTACGGCCGGCGTCCCGTTCCAGTCGATTTCCGAAGCACGCAGGACGAGTTTATTGTTCGCCTTCTCGCTGGCGATGACCGTACTGCGGTTATGGAGCAGCTCCTCTATGCTGAGGGACGGGTTTTTATAAAACTCTTTATAACTGAGGCCGCTCCGGAATTTATCGGTGTCGTCCCAGAGACGGCCGAATGCCTTATTGCTCATGAAGGACTTCCGAGCCGTCCCTGGCGACGACAGAGAGGGCTTCATCACTGTCATTGATGAAATGCCGCAGAGCCTTCTCATCACTGCCCTGCTTATAATAAACACGCGTGTAAAACCCGACCATAGTCGTCAACAAAAGAATCAGGAAAAATTCCAGGGCCAGCGCCTGGTCAGAGGACTCCAGGATAATTTCCGGTTCGCCGGTATTATCATTATGATGGATAATCTTATAGTCGTACAGCTTACTTTCGCCCTCCATGTCGACGGCTTTCAGGACTTCCGAATCGCTATTGGCGTCAATAAAGACGGGTTCCGTGAGATTCTCGGAGCAGCAGAAGGCATGAAAGAAGACAGGGTTGAGCAGCCAAATGACGAGGAAAATCCATATATCTGATTACGATATTTACTGGCGGATGAAATGAATTTGCGAAAGAATCTTGACACTACCGCTTTTTTTTTGCAAAAGCTATACTATTCGCTATACAATTTACATTATGGTAAAATAAAAAATAACCACGCAGCTCATGAACCGCGTGGTTATCGTATTCTTTATGGTGGAGATAAGGAGGATCGAACTCCTGACCTCTTGCATGCCATGCAAGCGCTCTCCCAGCTGAGCTATACCCCCATGTGTTGGTTACAAATGAGATTATAGCATCAAGAGCCGGGGCTTGTCAAGGATTTTTTTATGCGGCAGCGTCGTTTTCGAGGCGGCTGACGGTGTTTTCGGTGAAGGTCTGTACGGGTTCGGTGTTCAGGAGTTCATCGACGCCTAAGAGCAGGTTGGCCATTTTTTCGGCAACGTAGGTAACGTGCGTGCCGGCGACCCAGGTGCCTTTTGGCAGGAGGTCGACGGCCTGGCGCAGGTTCTTGGAGATGTCGTCAGAGAAGAGGTCACGGTGCATGGTGGCGAAGAAGGCGATTTTCTTGGCGTTCAGGCGCGGCAGGACGGCCTGGGATTTTTCGTCGAGCTTGAGGTTCAGGAACCAGATGCCGACAAAGACGATGTCGTAGTCGTCGAAGCTTTTCGGTGCCTGTTCCATAGGCAGGAAATCGGTGTTCGCCGGCAGGACGGCGCGGACGGCTTCAGCGAGTTTCTTGGTTCTTCCCGTTTTAGATGAATATAATACTAAGGCTTTCATAATCTATCTCTCCTTTCGTTTGCATGAGTAACGCTTTCTATAGCTTTATTATATGGTAGAAAAGGAAAGGGAACTGTTGTATTTGCAACAAATGAAAGATATTCTCTATTTCTCAAAGCAGGCAGGTGCCATCTCCTTGACGACGGCTGCGGAAAGGCCTATAATGAAAGACAGTCATGGAATTATAGCTCAGCTGGTTAGAGCGCCACGCTCACATCGTGGAGGTCGAGGGTTCGAGTCCCCCTAATTCCACCAAAAAACAGAAAGGGGGTCACCGCACTATGCGATGACCCCTTTCGTGGTTCGTTTGGCGTTTGGCGAAAGCAACCCCTCAGACCGCCTGCGGCCAGCTCCCCTATTAGGGGAGCCTCTTCCGGACTGCGTCCGTTTCGATGAACGATGAACGACCTACGATGAACATTACATCCACAGGAGAATTTTTTATGCCCGGTTTAGGTACGATTGTCAATGCACTGACCATTGTTGCGGCCGGTCTCTGCGGGAGTTTGTTCGGCGGCAGGATTCCCGCCCGCTATCAGGATACGCTGATGAGCACGAATGCCATTGCCGTCCTCTTTTTAGGCATCGGCGGCGCTGTCGCCCAGATGCTGCGCGCCCAGGCAGACGGTACGCTGCTGACGACGGGAACGATGATGATGATTCTCAGCCTGGCCATTGGCTGCGTCATCGGCGAGTGGTTTAATCTGGAAGATAAGTTCGAAAGTCTTGGTCAGTGGCTGAAACAGCGTACCGGCAACAGTCACGACAATTCTTTTGTCGACGCTTTCGTCACGGCGTCGCTGACAGTCTGCATCGGCGCTATGGCAGTCATCGGCTCGATCAATGACGGCATCCTGGGCGACCATTCGGTCCTTTTTGCCAAGGCCGTCCTCGACTTCGTCATCATCCTCATCATGACCGCATCCTTAGGGAAAGGCTGTCTCTTCGCGGCCCTGCCCGTAGCGTTCCTGCAGGGGACGATCACCATGCTGGCGTCCTTCCTCAAGCCTTTCATCACGGCAGCGGCCATGGCCAACCTTTCCTTCGTCGGCTCGATCCTGATTTTCTGTGTCGGCGTCAATCTGCTCTGGGGCAAGAAGATCCGCGTCGCCAATCTCCTGCCCTCGCTGGTCCTGGCCATGGTCTGGGCTTTCCTGCCCTTGGCTTAAAAAATCAATACGTATCCTTATTAAAGACGTTTTCAGCGATGTGCAGGGCACGCAGCTGGGACGTCTTTTTATATTGGTGCGTTTCCATGCGCTGCAGGATGTTGGTCAGGACGGAGACGGCTTCAACGATGTACGGCCCTTTGTTGAGCATGACGCATTCGGCCCGTTCGCCCATGGCGGCGTCCGTGATTTCCGCCCGCGACGGCAGGCCCGTCTTGACGAGGTTTTCCAGGACCTGCGTGGCCCAGATGACGGGGACATGGGCAGCTTCGCAGATCCACATGATTTCTTCCTGCAGTTCTGCCAGGCGGCGGTAGCCGACTTCGACAGCCAGGTCGCCGCGGGCGATCATGATGCCCAGGGGCTGGCGTGAGGCAGCCTGGACGATGATTTCCGGCAGATTGGCCACGGCTTCACGGTTTTCGATTTTGGCGACCAGGGCCAGATGGCGGAAACTCTTGCCGCAGCGCTTCTTCAATTCTTTCTGCAAGAGAGCAACATCAGCCGCGGATTTGACGAAGGAGTAGCCGATGGAGTCGGCATGCTTGACGACGAAGTCTAAATCTTCCTTATCTTTCTGGGTCAACGGGGAAATGTCCATGCGCGTCTGCGGGAAGTTGAGGCTCTTCTGGTTCTTAATCTTGCCGCCGTTCGGCTTGGTGTAGGTAATCTTCAGGTAAGCCCCTTTTTCAGTCAGGCTTTCGACAACAGCCCGGATTTTCCCGTCATCGATGAGGACGGGCTGGCCGCTTTCCAGGTTTTCAAAGACTTCCGGTATGCTGCAGGAAAGAACGATGTTGCCCGTGTAGTCCGACGGATAGGATGAGATGGGGCCGGAGGCGAGGAAGACCTGTTCGCCCGGGAAGACCTTGGCTTCGCTGTAGCGCAGAAGGACCGAAGCGATGCGGACTTTCGGGCCGCCCAGGTCCATATAGATTTTGCAGTGACGTCCCGTCTTCTTTTCAGCCTGATGGATGTATTTAATGAAGATATCCCAGATTTCCTTCGAGTCGTGGGCGCAGTTGATGCGGGCGCAGTCCATGCCGGCGGCGACGAGGCGGTGGATCAATTTGCCGCCGTCTTCTGAGGCTTCCGTCGGCAGGGTGACCATGATGCGCGTGCCGGGCTTGGCCGTGCCGAAGATGCGGCCCGTGTTGTAGGCCAGGAGAGCATCGCCGTAGAAAAAGCGCTTCGTCTGCGGATAGGGTATGAGCTTGTCTTCCGGTTCATGGCAGATGCGGCCTAAAGAAGCCATGACGGCATCAAGGTTGGTAATGGCCCGGGCTTCACCGCGGCCCAGGGACGAAAGGCCCAGGGGCAAAAGGGAGCGCTGGATCTTGCGCAGGTCATGGCAGCGCAGGGCCAGGTAAAAGGCCAGGTTCCAGGCGCTGTAGACGAAGCGCGTCCGCTGGATGTGCGGCAGCCAGTGCTGGAATAAGGCGTCGCCCCGCGTCAGGACGTCGTGACGGAGTTTACAAAGTACGTCGTAGAGTTCTTTTGTCGATGTGTATATTTCCTGTTTCAAAGTAATCACCTCTGTGATGAGATTTTCATGACTCTAGTATATGCCTGTCATGAAGTTTTCTCAACAAAGAGGCTTGGCCTTTACGGCTTCTTTACAGAATTTTTACAGGTATAGGTTTCCCCTATCGGAAGCGGATGATTTTTATATTTTTCATCGGTGAGTGCCTGTGCTATACTGACTTCTGTTGTTAACGAAAGGGGTCTTATGATGGAATGGATCAACGCGGCAGATGTCCGCATCTTATTCTGGCTGCACCGCCTGGCAGGGCCGCAGATGAATGTCTTTATTACGCTCTTGACGACGTGTATCAATACGCCCTGGCTCTGGCTGGGCCTGGCCGCCGTCGGTCTCTGGAAGCGGCGCAGCCGCTGGCTGACGATTTCCATCATCGTCGCCATTATCCTGGCGATTTTTGTCGGCGATGTGGCTATTAAGCATCTGGTCATGCGCATCCGGCCCTACCTGGTCATTCCCGACGCACCGACTTTGGCGGCCCTGAAATATCCTGTGAGCTATTCCTTCCCGTCGGGCCACTCGTTCTTTTTCTTTGCCGGGGCCACGGTCTTTGCCCGCTTCAATAAACGCCTCGGCCTCATGGCCTACGCTTTCGCCGCCGTCGTCGCCTTTTCCCGTATGTACCTCTTCATGCACTACCCGAGCGACGTCTTTGCCGGGGCCATCCTTGGCATCGCCGTCGGCAATGTGTCGTATGTCTTGTGCCAAGGGGTGAAAAAAAAGCTGTCGCATTAAGCGGCAGCTTTTTTCGTGGTTCCCCTCCCCTTCTCAGGGGAGGCTTTCTCATCACTTCTTCGAAGCTACGAAGCCGGCGATGACCATGCGCTGGACTTCGTTCGTGCCTTCGTAAATCTGCATGATTTTGGCGTCACGGACGAGTTTTTCGACGGGGTATTCGCGG
>URLP01000007.1 GCA_900548635.1 uncultured Megasphaera sp. | reverse complement strand
GTTCCCCCCTTGTTTGGGTACACAAATGCGTTTATGTATCCTGTTGTGATGCTTAAGCGCACACTTCCGACTTCTGCATCACCCCCAGGAGTTCCGAGATTGTTGCCAGAGTTTCCTCCAGCCCCGCCTCCGCCGGAGGCTCCGTATCCCGCGCCGCAGCCGAAGACGGCGATGATGCGCTTCGGCTTCATGGCCCGCGCCGTTTCCAGGGCCTTCTGCAGGCTGTCCGGCGTATGCGAGTAGTCGACGACGATGGCGAAGTCCTGACCGGCTTCGACGAGTTCGAAGCGGCCCGGTACGGAATGGAAGGTCTGGATGGCCTTGTCGATGGTCGCTTCGTCGACGCCTTCGGCATGGGCCGCACCGATGGCGGCCAATGTATTATAGACATTGAAGAGACCCGTAATGTTCATGTTCAGATGGACATTGACGAAGGGGCCGACGACATCGAAGGACGATTTCTTCAATTCGACTTTCAGGTTCGAGCCCTTGAGATCCGCATCCTTTTCGACACCGTACGTCAGAACCTTGCAGTGGCAGGCTTTGAGGATGTCCTTCGACCAGGGGTCGTCGATATTGACGACAGCCGTCTTGTTGTCCTTGACATGGTCGGCCTGGCTCAGGCTCTGGAAGAGCTTAGCTTTGGCAGCGACGTAGTTTTCCATGGTCTTGTGAAAATCGAGGTGGTCCTGCGTAAGATTCGTGAAGACCGCCGTGTCGTATTCGATGCCGGCCACGCGGTTCAAGGCAAGGGCATGGCTCGACACTTCCATGACGACGTGGGTCATGCCCTTTTCATACATCATGGCCAGGAAGTGCTGGAGTTCGACGACATCCGGCGTCGTGTTGTGGATCGGCAGTTCTTCGTCGTCGATGAGGGCGTGGATCGTGCCGATGACGCCGACATGATAGCCGGCGGCACGCAGGATATGGGCGATGATGTGCGTCGTCGTCGTCTTGCCGTTCGTGCCGGTGACGCCGATCATGCGCATCTTGCGGCCCGGATAATCATAAAAGAAAGGAACCATGTCTTCCAGGGCATGGTGGATATCCGGGACCAGGATCTGGACGGTACGCTGCGGCAGGTCCAGGTGCTTCGTCGTCAGGACAGCAGCCGCCCCTTTTTCGACAGCCTGGGCAGCAAAGGCTGCGCCGTCGACATGGACACCGGCGATGCAGACGAAGAGATAGCCGTCTTCAATCTGGCGAGAATCCGACGAAATGCCGGTAATCACCGTATCGGCACTGCCGTTGAGATTATAAATGCCTTTGATCTGCTTACAAAGTTCTCCTACCGTTTTGGTCATGATAATAGGTCCTCCTTGATTGTTCAGTTCTATGCTCTATAAGATAAATAACAATGAGGCCGTCGCACGAAGTGCGTCGACCTCTCTGGTTAAGCAATTATCGACGTTTCCCTTTTGCGGCCTGATCCGTTTGATTCCCGTAAAGGACCCGTGACGGTGCTACCATTCCCAGTCGTTGTGTCGCTGTCGTGTAAATTCGTTCAGGTGTCTCCAATTTGGAAATCTCGACGCGCAGTTCATCGTTTTCACGCTGCAGCTGCTGCGTCTGGCTCTTTACTTCCATCAGTTCGCCGCTCTGTTGATAGGCCAGGGACGTGAGGAGATTGGAAATGATTACGATCACTGCAATCATGCCAATCGGAATCAGGACGTAAAGCGCTCCCCGACGAATCGCCTGCAGGGCAGCCGTCCGCCATAAGGGTATGCTTTTGTCATCATTAATATTTCCGGCCTTCCTTGCCAGCATACGCAACACATCCATTTCCATGATATAGCCGGGTACCGCTTCGGTTATTTACGGATACCCACGCGGAGCTTCGCACTGCGAGCCCGCGGATTCATGTCCAGTTCTTCCTGTGAGGGCAGGATAGGCTGGCGCTTCGCTTTTAGGATGGCATGATGATGGCACGTACAAATCGGCATGTCCGGCGGGCAGATACAGTCCGTCGACAAAAGTTTCAGCGTCTGTTTGGTAATACGGTCTTCCAGGGAGTGGAAGGTAATGACGCAGATATGACCGCCAGGCTTCAGGCGCTGTGCCGCCTGCTCCAGGGAATCGTGAAGGATTCCCAATTCATCGTTGACTTCGATGCGGATTGCCTGGAAAGTCCGTTTCGCCGGATGAGGCCCGTCTTTGCGGGCACCGGCAGGAATGGCCTTCTTGATGACCCGGACCAGTTCTTCCGTCCGCTGTAGCGGCTTTTCCCGCCGCGCCTCGACGATGAAGGCGGCGATGCGCTTCGCCCAGCGTTCTTCACCGTAGGTCTTGATGATGCGGTAAAGGTCCGCCTGGCTGTAGCCGTTGACGATATCGTAAGCACTGCGCTTTTGATCGCGGTCCATACGCATATCGAGGGGGCCGTCCTGCATATAGGAAAAGCCCCGTTCCGGCGTGTCGAGCTGATAGCTGGAAACGCCGAGATCGAACATGACACCGTCGACGGCAGGGATTCCCAGCTCATCAAGGACGTCCGGCAGATAACGGAAGTTGCGCTGTACAAGGATGCGTTTGCAGGCTGTATCCTTCAGGCGTTCTGTCGCCGCTGCGATGGCATCCTCGTCCTGATCAAGGCCGATGAGGGTCGCATTTGCTGTCAGGCGGTCTGCCAGCATCTTGGAATGACCGCCGCCGCCCAGTGTACAATCGACATAAATTCCGTCAGGATCGGTAATTAAGTTGTCGATCGTTTCTTTACGCAGTACACTGACGTGATGAAAATTCATAATTCCTCCTAAAAGTCCAAGTCCAGGGAATCGTCGAGGCTTTCGGCAATTTCTTCCATGGCAGGTACGGTCTTGGCGGCGTAGGCTGCATAGGCTTCTGTGCTCCAGATTTCGACTTTATCCCCTGTCCCCAGGACAGTCACATCCTTAGTCAGTTTGGCATAGGCCCGCAATGTCGCTGGAATAAGGATGCGGCCTTGTTTATCAAATTCTACTTCGGCAGCGCTGCCGAAGACAAAGCGCTTAAAGGCGCGGACATTTTCTTTCGAAGCCCGGAGCTTTTTCAGGCTCCCGGCCAAACGCATCCACGCCTCCATCGTGTAGACAGAAAGGCAGCCTTCCAAACCGCGGGTAACGACGAACTTTGGCCCCAGTTCGTCCCGAAATTTGACAGGCAAAATAACGCGGCCCTTGGCGTCAATGGTATGTTCGTATTCCCCCATAAACATAAGGCCGCCACTCCTTTCACTTTTCACCACATTTTACCACATTTCCACACGCTGTGACAACACGCTGGCAAAAAAAAGAAGGGATTGTTGCCTGAAGGATTTCTCCATCAGTCAACAATCCCTTTCGTAAGTTTGATGCTGCGGGTTTGATGTTTGATGCAGAAGGTAAATTTTTATCCCCTATCACATCAAACGTCAAACATCAAACGTCAAACTTTTTTTGAAAAACTATCCGGCCGAATGACGATAGGTTCCCGCCGCAGGCGCTTAAAATCGCACTGCTGCACGAGTTCTTCGAGGCTGTAAATCCGGCTTTCCGTCACGAGGCCGCCGGCATAGGCCAGGTGGGAAAGGATGGCTTCTGCCGTGACGCCCTGCTGTCGCAGGCTGCGGACGGTAATGCCGTGCTGGCGCTTGGAAAGGCGGTTGCCTGCCGTGTCGATGAGCATGGGCACGTGCGTATAACTGGGCGGCTCATAGCCAAGGGTCTCGATGAGCCAGATCTGCTGTGCCGTCGAAGAAAGGAGGTCTTCGCCGCGCAGGACATGGCTGATAGCCATGGCGCCGTCATCGACGGAAACGGCCAGCTGATAGGCGTACATATCGTCCGCCCGGCGGACAACGAAGTCGCCGCAGCAGCGCGTCAGCTCTTCCTCAAAAGGCCCATAGACCGTATCCGTAAAGGAAATCGTCCGCCGCGGCACGTGGACCCGCCAGGACGGCTTCTTGGTCATTTTCTGCCGCTCTCTTTCGCTCAGGCCGTAGCAGTGACCGTCGTAGACCGTATGCTCGCCGGCATGGGGCGCGCCGATGGCCTGCAGGCGGGCGCGGCTGCAGTAGCACGGGTAAAGCAGTCCCAGGCGCTTCAGTTTTTCCAAGGCCGCCGCATAATGGTCATAGCGTTCCTGCTGGATGTACGGGCCGAAGGGACCGCCTTTATCAGGCCCTTCGTCCCAGTCGAGACCGAGCCAGTGCAGATCTTCCATCAGGGCTTTGGCAAAGAGCGGCTTCGAGCGCTGTTCATCGATGTCTTCGATACGCAGTACCAGCGTGCCGCCGGCCTGCCGTACCTGGAGCCAGGCCAAAAAGGCCGACCAGACATTGCCGAGGTGAAGATAACCCGTCGGGCTCGGTGCAAAACGTCCCCGCATCGTGCTCACATCCTAATCCGGCAGAGAAACGAGGTTCTTAAAGAGGTCCTTCGCTTCGCGGATCTTGGCTTCACTACCCATGACGCAGACGTTGTTATCGTCCATGACGGCGCGGATGCGCGCTGCCAGGGCGCGGATGTCGGCAGCCGTCGTCGCCAGGAGCTGGTCACGACGCTGCTGGGCAATGGCCTGGGTCGTGCCCGTAAAGTAGCGGGTCATGGCCTTTTCACCGCGCAGGGACGGCGTCAAAGGAATATCGATGCGGCTCAGCGTACCGATGACGTACTTCGTCATTTCCCGATCCGAGACGTCGAAGGACTGGAGATAATCGGCCAGTGCATCATAGGCTTCGACGCTGGAGCGGAGATTCGGGTCACGGTACGAGCAGAAGACCATGTCGCCGTTGTCATAGAAACGGGTAAAAGCGCCGTAGGCCCCGCCCTGGACGCGGATTTTCGTCCACAAGTAGCCGTACTGGAGGATCGTGTCGAGGACCATGAGCGAACCCGTATAGTCATAACCGTGACCGCGGAAGTTGCCGCCTTTGGCGACGTACTGGACCGTACCGCTGGTCATAATGCCTTCGTTCTTCTGTTCCAGGGCAAAATCGCACAGGCCCTGGGGCTTTTCGCCTTGCGGCAGGGCCGTGAGCCATGACTGTACGGCTTCTTTGGCTTTCTGCCAGTCTTCATCGCTGGCCGTCACTTCCAGGGTCAGGGCAGCGCGGCTGAAGATTTTCTTCATGACTGCCGAGAGTTTCGCCGCAATGTCTTCGGCATCGGTACGGACGTGGCGTGCCGTTTCTGTAATGAAATCGTAGTACGACAGTTCGCCGGCATCGCAGAAAGCTTCGACAGGAGAAACGTAGGAAAGGACGCGGTGCATGACGATCGTATGGCCGCGGCGGAAGGCGTCCATATCCCAACCGGCCTTCGTTTCTTCGACCAATTCCGTCAGGCGGTCTTTATTGGTGAAGACCGTCTGCAGGGAAATTTCTTGGAGCAGGGCGACGAGTTTTTCCACATTCTGCGTCAACCCTTTGGCCTTGAAGCGGAAGACAGGCATGTAGTCCTTGTTGTCCGTGCGGTTCGAGAAGGCCGAGACGGTATAGTCGATGCCGCCGGTATAGAGATCGATGAGGGACGCGATATCGCCGTAAGAATGCACTGTCGTATCCATATCGCCGATGAGGTCGCTCAATAAGTAGGCATAGGAAATTTCTTCCCGCGTCAGGCCGTGCAGGTCGAAGTAGGCATTGATGTAGGTAATGCCATTCGTTTCGTCCGGTACGTGGCAGACCGTAACGCCGTCGATATCTTCTTTTTCCATGGCAATGGCATCGGCTTTCTTTTCCAGATCATCGCGAGTCAGGGTCGGAATCGTTTCCAGCGCTTCCGGCGAATCGGGCGTCGCCTGGCGCTTCTGCAGGTCCTGGGACGCTTTGACGATAGCGTCGATTTCTGCCGGCGAAAGGGAGGCTTTATAGGCGGCCAGTTTTTCAGCCAAGGCTTTATCGTGCTTTTCCGTCAGGCCCGCTTCAGGGACCAGCGAGACCAGAGCATAGTAAGGATTGTCGAGGATGTACTTCTGGATCAGCTTTTCGAAATAGCCTTCATCGATGCCGCGGCGCAGGACGGCCAGGGATTTTTCATAGGAAAGCGACGCCAGCGGGTCCAGGTCGTAGAGCCACGTATCCATGCAGCGGATGCCGTAGATGAGGCCCTTCGGGCGGCCGACGAAGTCCGCTTCGCGCAGGGTGAATTCCGTGCGGTTCAAAGCGCCTGTGAGCAGGGTATTATCGAGGCCGTCTTTGACCATCTGACTGAGGACGCGGCGGACGATAGGCATGATTTCTGCCTGTTTGTCCGGATCCGAACCGTTGACGGAAATGCCCCAGAGCGGCTGCAGGATACCGTCCTGGAAATCACCGGAAATGTCCTTGCCAAGACCCGCATCGACGAGGGCTTTCTTCAAAGGTGCTGCCGGCGACTGCAGGAGGACATAGGTCAGGACTTTGAAGGCCAGAGCCACCGTCGGGTCGAGGGCGTCGTCAATGACGTAGGTCAGGCTGTGCAGGGTCTTGTGTTCTGTCTTTTCGCCCGTAGCGATGCCGTAAGGATAGGTCTTGACCTGACTGCCCGGGCATTTCTGACGGCCGATGGCCGAGTCGACGGCCTGGACGTGGAACTTGCTCAGGTATTCGCTGTCCATGAAGTCCAGCGTCTGATCGATGTCCATATCGCCGTAAAGGAAGATATAGCTGTTCGACGGATGATAGTATTTGGCATGGAAGGCGGCAAAGGCTTCCTGCGTCAAGTTCGGGATGTCGTCCGGATTGCCGCCCGATTCGACGCCGTACGTCGTGTCCGGGAAGAGGTTGTCCATGACGTGCCGTTCCAGCTGCGAATCCGGCGACGAGAAGACACCTTTCATTTCATTGTAGACGACGCCGCGGTAGGTCAGTTCGCCGTCGGCTGAATCGAGGTGGTAGTGCCAGCCTTCCTGCATGAGGACCTGTTTATCCTTGAGCATGTTCGGGAAAAAGACGGCATCAAGGTAGACGTCCATGAGGTTCTTGAAATCCGCTGCATTGCGGCTGGCCACAGGATACATCGTCTTATCCGGGAAGGTCATGGCATTGAGGAAGGTATTGAGGGACCCTTTGACGAGTTCAACGAAGGGTTCCTTGAGGGGGAACTTGCGGGAGCCGCAAAGCGTCGAATGTTCGCAGATATGGGGCACGCCCGTGCTGTCCGACGGCGTCGTGCGGAACGAAATGGAAAAGACTTTATTGTCATCATCGTTCTGGATGTAGAGCAGGCGGGCACCGGACTGGATGTGGTGCATTTCGTAAGCCTGGCTGTGCAGTTCCGGGACATAGCGGCTGCGGTCGACAGCAAAGCCGTGCAGCGTCTGCTTTTCTTCTAATTTCATAAAAAATTCTCCTTATTTCTCGGTATATGTTGATTTACTTACTACAAACTAAAAACTTTTTACTTCCCCAGCAGCAAGCCTCGCAGCTCTTCCACCGTCGCCGCCGTGAAGTCCGGCTTAAATGTCTGCCGTTCGGCATCGCTGCCGTAGCCGTAGAGGACGTAAATGACGGGCAGGCCCAGCTCACGGGCGCCGAGGATATCGAAGCGGCGGTCGCCGACCATGACAGCGTCCCCTTTTTCCAGGGGCCCCAAGCCCTTGAGGATGCGCCTCATGACGTCCGCCTTCGTATCTGTACCGCCTACGGCCGGGCCGGCAACAGCATCCACGTAAGGGGCGATACCGAATTTCTGACAAATCGCTTCGGCGTGGACCTGGGGCTTCGACGTCGCTACGAAAGAGTGGATACCCGCTTCCTGCATAGCTTTCAGCATGGGTACGATGCCGTCGAAAGCGCGGTTCTCGAATTTGCCGATCGTGCTGTAGCGTTCCTGGAAATAAGCATAAGTCTGCTTCGCTTTTTCCGGCGAGAAGCCGTAGACTTCTTCAAAGGTCGTCAAGAGCGGCGGCCCGACGACGGTATGCTGATCCAGACGGCCTTCTGTCGATTCGCCCATTTTCTTCAGGGCATAGGCCACGGAATTGATGATGCCATCTTTCGAATCGGTCAGGGTACCGTCGAGATCGAATAAAACGTATTTATACATGTAAATTCTTCTCCTAAACTATACTTAATGTGTACCCTATCTATTTTAGCCTCCTTTCTTAAGATTTGCAAACCCTTCTGTAAGGACGGACTGTGAAAGTTTTCCCATTGTTGACCGTTTTTGTACAGTTATGGTATAATTAGCTCACATCAACAAAGAATCATTTTTACTTTGAATTTATTACATAGAAAAGGAAGTGCTCCCCATGAAAAATGTCATCCGCCCTTCTTACGATCTCTATATCAACGGCCGCTGGATCCCGTCCAGCGACGGTTCTACCTTTAAAGCTGTCAATCCCGCCAACGGCGACGTCCTCTCGGTCTGTGCCGAAGCGACGAAAGACGACGTCGACGCCGCCGTCCGCGCTGCCCACGCCGCCTTCCCGGCCTGGAAGAAAGTATCGCCGGCCAAACGGCAGGCCATCCTCCTGAAAATCGCCGATATCATCGAAAAGAATGCCGACACGCTGGCCCTCATCGAAACCCTGGACAACGGCAAGCCCATCCGGGAAACGAAGAACGTCGACATCCCGGCCGCCGTCGACCACTTCCGCTATTTCGCCGGCGTCGTCCGCAGTGAAGACGGCCGCGCTTCGACGATTGACGATAATACACTGAGCCTGATCATCCACGAACCGATCGGTGTCGTCGGCCAGATCATCCCCTGGAACTTCCCCTTCCTCATGGCAGCCTGGAAACTGGCACCGGCCCTGGCCGCAGGCTGTACAATCGTCCTCAAACCGTCAAGCACGACGTCCCTCAGCGTCCTGGAACTGATGCACCTTTTAAAAGGCGTCCTGCCTGACGGCGTCGTCAACGTCATCACTGGCAAGGGCTCCCGTTCGGGCCAGTACATCCTCGACCATCCGGACATCCAGAAACTGGCCTTTACGGGCTCGACAGAAGTCGGCCGCGGCGTCTACAAAGCAGCCCAGGAAAAACTCATCCCGGCGACCCTGGAATTAGGCGGCAAGTCGGCGAACATCTTCTTCGACGACTGCGACTGGGAAATGGCCATGGACGGCGCCCAGCTCGGCATCCTCTTCAACCAGGGCCAGGTCTGCTGCGCCGGCTCGCGCATCTTCGTCCAGAAGGGCATTTACGATAAATTCGTCAGCGAACTTGCGAAACGCTTCGAAAAAGTCCGCGTCGGCCTGCCCTGGCTGGAAGACACGCAGATGGGCGCCCAAATCGACGGCCGTCAGGTCGAAAAAATCCTCAAGTACATCGAAATCGGCAAAGAAGAAGGAGCCCGCCTCGTCTGCGGTGAAAGAGCCACGGAAGGCGGCCTGGACAAAGGCAACTTCATCAAGCCGACGATCTTCGCGGACGTCAAAAACGACATGCGCATCGCCCAGGAAGAAATCTTCGGGCCCGTCGTCTGCATCCTCCCCTTTGAAACAGAAGACGACGTCATCGCCATGGCCAACGACAGCGAATACGGCCTGGGCGGCGCCGTCTGGACGCGTGACATCAACCGTGCCCTGCGCGTTGCCAAAGGCGTAGAAACAGGCCGCATGTGGGTCAACACCTACAACGCCCTGCCGGCAGGCGCTCCCTTCGGCGGCTACAAGCTCTCAGGCATCGGCCGCGAAACGGACAAGACGACGATGCGCCACTACATGCAGACCAAAAACATCTTCATCAACCTCTCGGAAAAACCGAGCGGCCTCTACAAATAAAAAACAAAGAAGGACCTTGCTATGACTGCTAAAAAAATCATCTCTCTCCTCCTCATGCTGCTTCTCGCCTGCACTGCCGTCTACGGCTTCATCACCGTCGACCGGCCGGGGAATCCGCAGGCTACCACCAGTGCGAGCACAAAGAAATAAGAATTGACAGCGACCTCCTTTCTCCCTATAATGTAAGCATTATGAAGAAAGGAGGTCGCTCTATGAAAAAATTACTGTCGAAAAAAGAACGGGCCCGGCGCCAGAGCATCCGCCGTTCGCCGCAGATCAAAAAGGCCATCCGCCGCCTCGACCCGGCCCATATCCTGACGCTGGACCTGGAAACGACAGGCCTTGACGCCGATGCGGAAATCATCCAGCTCTCGGTCATGAACGGCTGCGGCGATGTCCTCATGAACCGCTATTTCAAGCCCCTCTACACAGAGCGCTGGGATGAGGCGATGGAAGTCAATCACATTACGCCCCAGCAGGTCGAAAAGGAAGACCCGTTCATCCTCTGGGCCGACAGGGTGAGCGAACTTTTCATGGATGCAGACCTCATCGTCGGCTACAGTACCTTCAATGACGTGGCTAAACTGCACGCAGCCGGCGTCGTCCTGCCGGACCGGGATATCTACCTTGACCTGGCCGAAGCCTTTTCCCTCATCCACTATAAAGAAAACAAGACTATCACCTACGCCAAGCTCATGAACTGCGCCGCCCATTACGGCTACCAAAGCCGCCGCAGCTGGCACGACAGCCTGACCGATACGGATGCGACGCTCTTCTGCTTCCGTCAGATGCTCGACGACGACCAGGCGATCTTCAAAAAACGCCGTTACCCGCAAATCAGCGGATAACGGCGTTTTGCCTTCTATACACCCCGGTCGTCGGGATTCCAGATGATCTTGTGGAGCTGGAGCTGCATGTGCCAGTCCGTAAGACGATGTTCCTTCATGAATTCGACGATGCGCCGCGGCTCGATCTTGCCGAAGACGGCACCGACGTAGACGGCGCACTTCGGCCGGTAGAGCTTATAGACGCCCAGGGCCTGGCGCAGGTCCGCTTCGTCGCCGACGACGAACTTGAGGACGTCCTGAGGCCGGAGCTTCTCGAAGTTCTCCGGCAGCATACGGTTAGTCATATCCGACGAAAGGCTCTTGTAATCGACCGTGAACCAGACGTGGTCGTATTTAAAATACGGTTCGATATCCATGCTGCCGTTCGTCTCGATGTTGACGCTGTGCCCTTTGAGCCCTGCCAGGAGAGCGTCGATATCCTGACAGAGCGGTTCGCCGCCGGTCAGGGTCACATTGGGATACGTTACCTGAGCGATGATGTCGGCAACATCCATGTGCTGTCCTTCGTGGAAAGCATAGGCCGTATCGCAGTAGGAGCAGCGCAGGTTGCAGCCGCAGAGACGGATGAAGGTAGCCAGCTGGCCGGCTCGCTTCCCTTCCCCGTCGATACTGTCGAAGATTTCGTTGACGCAGAGACTATAATTCATAGACCGCTACATTCCCCTCACTTTCCTGCACCGTCACTTTGACGCAGTGCGGTACAGCATCGCAAATCCATTTGGCGATATTTTCAGCCGTCGGATTGAAATCGAAGACCTCGTTCAGGTTCTGGTGGTCCATCTTGGTGTGGACCAGTTCCTTGATTTTCTTAAAATCGACGACCATCCCGTTACGGTCGAGTTCTTTTGCCCGGCAGGTAACGTAAATGATCCAGTTGTGGCCGTGGAGGTTCTCGCATTTGCTTTCATAGTCGAGGACCAAATGGTGTGCAGCTGATACTTCCAGCCGCTTCGTGACAGTATACAAAAAATCTTTCCCCCTTGAAATAAGCCGGCCGCCTATAAGTCCAGCTGATAGATGCGGTTGGCGTTGTTGAAGAAGACGTCATCCCAATACTTTTCAGGGATGAAATCCTTGACAAAAGTAATATAATCGGCAAAATTAGCCAGCGGCCAGTCCGTGCCGAACATGACCCGGTCGTAGGAGCCGAGGTAATTGAGCCAGTCCCGGAGCATGGAGATATAGCCCCGCTTGTCGCGCAGGAAAGTGACCATATCAGGGATCTTGCCTTCCAGGAGGCCCGAGAGGTCGACGGCGACATTGTGGTTCTTCTCGAGGACAGCGATAGCGTCCTGCAGGAAAGGATTGCCGATGTGGCACATGACGAACTGGACGTCGGGATACTTGACGGCCGCTTCATCGAGGGTCAGCGGATGGCTGTACTTCAAAAGGGCATTGGTCGTCGCCGTCAGCCCTGTATGGATGGCCACAGGTTTATTGTACTTGCGGGCCAGCTTATAAATAGGATCGTAGAGGTCGTCATAGACATAGACGTGGTTGTAGCCCGGATAGAGCTTGATGCCGCAGCACTGCTTGCGCTTCAGGTTCTCTTCGACCTGGGCGGCGACGAGGTCCATGTTGTCGTAAAAGATGTTGCTGTCCAAACCGATGCAGTAGCTCATGTAGTCCGGATAGTGATGGCCTGCCGGGTCGAGGGTCTTATTGCCCATAACCACGCCGTGGATGATATTGTTGTCTTTAAAAGCCTGATGCAGGCATTCTTCCGTATTCGTGTAGCCGGCGGCAATGGCAATCTGATTGAAGCCGACGTAGTCGCAGAAATGGAAATGGCTGTCAATGACACGCAGTTCTTTTGCTTTCATAGGCACCTCATTCCTGGATGGCCGTTTCCAGCGCAATGCGGATCATGTCGTCGAAAGACGTCTGCCGTTCTTCCGGCGTGCAGGCTTCGCCCGTCAGGAGATGGTCGCTGACCGTGAAGAGACCCAGGGCCTGGACACCGTACTTGGCCGCCAGCGTATAGAGGCCGGCCGTTTCCATTTCGACGGCCATGATGCCGTACTGGGTCAGTTTGTCGTTGTCGATTTCATCGTCGTAGAAGCGGTCGACGGAGACGATGTTGCCGACGCGGGCCGGGATGCCCTGCTTGACGGACTGTTCATAAGCCTGACGCAGGAGCGTGAAATCCGCCAACGGTGCGTAGTTGATGGAACCGCCAAAAATATTGCGGATGATCGACGAATCCGTCGTCGCCCCCTGGGCGATGATCACGTCGCGCAGCTTGATGTCCTTGCGCATGGCGCCGCACGTGCCGACGCGGATCAATTTTTTGACGCCGTAGTCGCGCATCAGTTCCGTCGCATAGATGGAAATGGACGGAATGCCCATGCCCGTCCCCTGGACGGAAAGGCGGACGCCCTTATAGGTCCCGGTATAACCGAGGATGTTGCGGATGTCCGTATAGCAGACGGCATCTTCCAGAAATGTTTCAGCAATATATTTGGCCCGCAGGGGATCGCCGGGAAGCAGGATGCGGTCGGCGATTTCGCCGTCACGGGCAGCAATATGAAGACTCATCATGAATTCCTCCTTAAAATCATTTATTTGTATTATACCACACAGTTTGAAAATGGCTATCTCTATGCTACAATGTAAAGAGTAGGTATCAAAAGGAGCGGTCGTCATGAATGAAAATCCCTTAGCACATATCTTAGAATATAATCTGGACCTGGGCAAGACCAAACCGGATACGGTCCATCGTGATGAAAAATATTGTCCCTTCTGCGACGTGGCTCATTTAAAGAACGTCATGGAAACACGGGGCCATATGATCTGGCTGGAAAATGCCTATCCTGTCCTCAAGGATTCCTGGCAGACGCTGATCATCGAAAGCGATGACTGCGACGGCGAATTCGCCTCGTATACGCCGGAATACGCCCTGAAGCTCATCGAATTCGGCCTGGAAAAATGGCAGCAAGTGAAGGACATGGGGAAATTCAGATCCGTCGTCTTCTACCGCAATCACGGCTACATGGCCGGCGGCACGATCCACCACCCTCATTCCCAGATTGTCGGCTTCAAGAATTACGACTATCACGAAGATATCAAGCCCTTCCACTTCGTCGGCCCGACCATCGCTGCCGAAGACGGCCTGACCGTCAACCTTTCCCAGCGGCCGATCATCGGCTTTTACGAAGTCAACCTGATTCTAAAGGATAAGGAAAAACTGGGGAAATTCGTGCGCTATATGCAGGTGACGGCCGATTATTTCATACACTCCTTTGTCAGCTTCAACGACAGTTATAACATTTTCTTTTATGACTTCCCTGCTGACGATGCCTTGTATGTCAAAATTATCCCGCGCTTTTTGACCAACCCTCTCTATGTCGGCTACATGATTCCGCAAATCGCCAACGGAGGGCACACAGCGCGCTTCATTCATGCACTGCAGCAGCGGCTGCATGAAGTATAGGAAAGGACGGTTATTACAACTTTATGCGTTTATTTGCAATCGGTGATCTACATTTATCAGGCAATCCGCCCAAAAAGCCAATGGAAGTCTTCGGCAGCCGTTGGAAAAACCACTGGCAGCGCATTGCCGACGACTGGAAAAGCCGCGTCAGCGACGACGACGTCGTCCTCATCGCCGGCGATACATCCTGGGCCATGCACTTAAGCGAAGCCCAGGAAGACCTGAATCAAATCCGGGCCCTGCCGGGCAGGAAGATCATCATCCGCGGCAATCACGACTACTGGTGGGAAAGCGCCGGCAAGCTGAACCGCATGGACGCCGGCAACAACATGCAGTATCTTTACGGCTCGACAGTCGTCCTGGGCGATAAGGAAATCGCCGTCTGCGGCACGCACGGCTGGGTCTGCCCGGGCGACATCCACTATCAGGAAGCGCGTGATGCCAAGCCGTACCGGCGGGAACTGCTGCGCGTCGAACGGACCTTGCAGGAAGCCGAAAAGCTGCAGTGCAGGCACACGATTCTCCTGCTCCACTATCCACCGGTCTGCGACCTGACCAAGCCGAGCGGCTTTACGGATCTTCTGGAAAAATATCACGTCCCGCTCTGCGTCTTCGGCCACCTGCACGGCATGCAGCCGAACACTATGTTCCCGCGCCGCTACAACGGCACGCTCCTGCAGCTCGTCTCGGCAGACTACCGGGACTGCAAGCTCTTGGAAATCAAATTCGACGGAGAGGAGGCCCTGCGATGAGCCAGATCGCGAAGAAACACCTCTTAGCCGGCATCATCTTCGGCGACGCCGAAACGGGCGAATATATTTATCTCCCAGGCGGCGAAGTTGGTGCCGACCAGCCGCTCTGCATCTTCGAACACGACGGCTGCAAAGAAGACATCGACCTCGACAAGGCAGGCTATCTCGTAGAACACCTGACCCTGAAGAAATGCAGCCACCCCACCCTGGGAAAACGGTCGTTTTAGCAGTAAAAAGGGATTGTCGCACGAAGGCTTTTGCCGTCATGCACAATCCCTTTTTTCACGTGGTTTGCCGTGGTTCGTGACCTACGACGAACGATCGGCTTTTTTAATCGTAAACCAGAAGGTGACGCCGTCTGGTTCGTTGCGGACGCCGTAGGTTTCGCCGTGGAGCTTGACGAGGGCTGCCACCGTGCCCAGGCCCAGGCCGTGGCCGCCGAAGATGCGCTGCGGACTGCGGGCCCGCGAGGAATCAATTTTATAGAAAGGTTCCCAGATGCGCTGCTGGTATTTTTCTTCGATATGGCTGCCTTCATTGTAGACGGAAATGCGGTAGCGTTCGCCTAAATTTTCGGCAAAGACGCGGATATGCTTTCCCTTCGCCGTATAGTCGATGGCGTTGCTCATGAAGTTCGTCAGGACCGTACTGATCCGTTCAGGATCGCCGTAGACATTCATTTCCGCCGGGAAATCCCATTCCACATGGATGCCTTTGTCGGCAATGGCCTTGGCAAAGCGGTCCTGGCTGTCGGCGACGAGAGCCGTGAAGTCAAAGACCGTCTCTTCCAACTTGAACGAGCCCGTTTCCAGGCGCGATAAGTTGAGCAGGTCCTTGACCAGTTTGTCCATCTTCTGCGTTTCGCTGCGGATGACGCTGCAGTAGCGGCGCTGCGTCGCTTCGTCGATGTCGAGTGTATCCAGTCCTTCGGCATAGCCCTGGATAATGGCCAGGGGCGTCTTCAGTTCATGGGACACGGCCGAAAGGAAGGACTTGCGCATATGTTCCACTTCCTTGGCCTTGTCGAGCTGTTTCTGAAGCTCCGTATTGGACTGCTGCAGGGCTGTAAGGGCTACGTTCAACTGATTGGAGAGCGTATTGATGCTGTCGCCGAGTTCGCCGATTTCGTCGTTCCAATTGCCCTTCCACTTCTTGGAAAAGTCGAGGTGTGCCATGGCGACGGCCAGATTCTTCAGTTCCAGGAGCGGCTTGACCATGCGTTTCGTCAAAAAGACCGTGCCAATGACGGCGATGACCAGCCAGATTAGGCCGCAGAGAATGATGAAATGCTGGACGACGCTGATGCTTTCCTTCATGGGGGCGACAGACTGACTGAGGATGACGTAGGCATCATCCTGAATCCTGTCGACGAGGTTGAAATGCTCAAAATCAGGTACATTCTTGGAAAGGGAGACGACACCCAGCGTCTCTGCGGACGGTTCTTTGCCGTTCATCAAATCGAGGAGTTCCTGGATATGCACAGGAATCTTAAAATCGAGCCCTGGCGACGGGTCTGCATCTTCCTGCCCGCTGACGACGAGATCTGTCTTTTCATCCTGCGGAAACACCTTCGGCGGCAGATGGACGCGGCGGTCCGGCCGTGACGAATAGACGAGCTTGCCGTGATCGACGATGAGCACGTCCATAGCATAGCGCTGACTGAGTGTATCGAATTCACTTTCATTGACGCCGCCGCCCTGCCGATACAGTTCACTGATTTTCTGGCTCGCTTCGACCATGGCCTCCTTCTTGGCGTAGTAATAGTAACGGTCGAAGCCAAAGCCGACAGCCGCCATCAGGCCGAGGATGAAGAAAATGGTAAAGCAGCCGATATAGAGGCCGGCCTTTATTTTCAGTGATAAGCGCCGCTGTCTCATTTGCCGTCGTAGCGGTAGCCGTAGCCGCGGACTGTGCGGATATAGCGGCCTTTGTCGCCTAATTTGATGCGCAGGCGGTTGATGTGCGTGTCGACCGTGCGCAGGTCGCCGTAATAATCGTAGTTCCAGACCTGATTAAGGATCTGGCGGCGGCTCAGGGCCTTGCCCGTATTGCTCATCAAATAGTTGAGGAGTTTATATTCCGTCGGGCTGAGGTCGACGTTCTTGCCGTCGATGACGACCTGGCGGGCATCACGGTCGATGGCCACGCCGTCATTGGCTTCGTGCGTTTCATGTTCGTTCTGGGAACGGCGCAGGAGGGCCTTGATCTTGGCGACGAGGATTTTCGGGCTGAAGGGCTTGGTGATGTATTCGTCGGCGCCGAGGTCATAGGCGAAGAGCTGATCGATTTCTTCCCCTTTCGCCGTGAGCATCATGATAGGCACTGTCGATTCGCGGCGGATTTCGCGGCAGACCGTCCAGCCGTCATAACCGGGCATCATGACGTCGAGGAGGATAAGATCAGGATGTTCCTTATCATAGATTTCCAAGGCTTCTTTGCCGTCTGATGCTTCCAGGATTTCATAGCCTTCAGGCTTTAAAAAGTCGATGACCAACTGTCGCATGAGCTGTTCATCATCTGCAATGAGTATTTTTTCCATAATTAATTATCTCCTTCTTTCTAATAGAGTCTGTATCCGGCAGCCGCTTCAGCCAGTCGTCAAGAGGCCGGCCGCAGAGGCAAAGATCCGGTGCGATATCCCGCAAAGGGACGAGGACAAAAGCCCGCTCTGTGGCATACGGGTGGGGCAGGGTCAGCGTTTCGCTGCGGCACGTCTCATCAGGGCTGCAGATGAGGTCGATGTCGATGGTCCGGGCGCCCCATTTCTCATGGCGCACGCGGCCCAGCCGCTGTTCAATAGCAAGACAGCGCACAAGCAGCGCTTCTCCGGAGAGGTCCGTCTCCACGGCGACAGCGCCGTTGATGAAAGGCGGCTGATCCGTCTTGCCCCAGGGCGGCGTCTCATAAAAAGGAGAAACAGCCGTCACAGTAACGCCGGGTTCTGTCTTGAGGAGCTGTACGGCTTCTCGCAGCGTTCCCAAGCGGTCGCCCAGATTGGCGCCGATGCTGAGATAAAACTTAGCCATGGCGCCGCCTTTCCAGGACAACGGCCGCATCCTCGAAGGGGCCGCCAATAGGTGCCTGAGGCTTGTGGACCGTGACCGTCAGCTGCTGTATCGGCGGAAAAGCCGCAAGAACGCGTTCGGCAATGACCTCGCCGACCCGTTCGATGAGGTCGTATGACGGCCCCTCGACGACGTCTTTGACCACCGTATAGACGGCGCTGTAATCGACGGTCTGCGTCAGGTCATCACTCTTGCCGGCACGGCGAAGGTCCGTTTCCAGCGTCAAGTCGACGTGGAAGGGCTGGCCCTGGCGCTTTTCTTCGGGCAGACAGCCGTGATAGCCGTAAAAATGCATGCCCGTCAGGATGATCTTATCCATTTTCTTCTTCCTCCATAAGCATTTTCCAAGCCTGATGATAAGCCTCTGTCCCTTCTTTGAGACAGCCTGCTGTCGCCGTGGTCACGATATTGGAGTCGATGGCCATGCGGTCGCGCATGGTGAGGCAGAGATGCGTCGCCTTGACGACGATCAGGACGCCCTTTGGGTCCAAGCCGCGGCAGATGGACTGGCACAGTTCTTCTGTCATCCGTTCCTGGAGCTGAGGCCGCCGGGCCAGGATATCGACGGCCCGGACAAAGTGGCCAAAACCGGCAATGGTGCCGTTCTTTGGGTAATAGGCCAAATGGACGCTGCCGAAAAAGGGCAGCAAATGGTGTTCGCACATGGAGTGGAAGCGGATATTGCGGACGACGACGAGGCCGTCTGTCTGCGTGGCAATGGGACTTTGCCACTCGTCATCGGGATTTTCCCAGAGGCCTGAAAAGAATTCCCCGAAAGCCTGAGCGACGCGGTGCGGCGTCTTTTCCATGCCCAGCTTTTCAAGGTCCAATCCCAGGGCTTCTAAAAACTGCCGCATTGCTGCGACAGCGCGTTCATTTTCTGCCAATGTGACTTGTTCCCCCTTTTATAAAAAGAAATAATAGGCCGCAATGAAAATCAGCCCGCCGATGATGATGAAAAAGGGGCTGGCGTACTGCTGCCACTTATTCTGTTCGTGGTCTAAATAAATTTCCTGCGGATTTTCCGGATTATAGCGCAGATCCAGTTCATCGCCGGCCTGGCAGTCCCATTCGGAATCGCCGAATTCATAGCGTGCCTGATAGGTCTCGCCGTCCTTTGTCTTAAAGCGGACAACAGGATAATACAGGGTCCCGCTCTTCATCTTTTTTTCCTGAAAACCCAGGAGCGTCCCAACGGCCGCTGTTTTGCAGCGCCGCGTCAGGCCCCGGAATTTCCAGCCATGGTAGGTGCCGACGGCAATGAAGATGACGCCGAGGATGGCGGGGAGATAATAAAAGATTCGCCAAAACATAAAAAACTTCCTTTCTATTCATGGCGCCGCTGCAGGAAGCGGCTTAATGTAAGGCCCAGGACCGCGCCGATGACGCCTGTCACGATTTGGGGCCAGCTCATAGCAAAGAGCAGCATATGCCGCACGGCCGACGGAAAGGCGATGCAGGCAAAGAGCGCATAAAACGACGCGTAGAGAATAAGTGCCTTGCCGACAGCTCCGATACAGAGAAGCGGCAGGCCGCGCCGCCGCCAATACCAGGCCCAGCAGACATAGCAGCTGTTCCCTAAGGCCACGGGAAAAACAAAAGGAAAAAAGGGCAGCATCCCTTCGAGCCAGGCAAAGACAGGCGTACACAGGGCCACGGCCAGGCCCGCCCGGCGGCCGATGGAGAGAGCCGCCACGATGAGGCAGGCATTGACCAGAGAGCCGACGAGGAACATGCTGACCTGCGGCGGTATAGGGATGACCAGGCGCAGTCCCTGAAGGATCAAAGTGACGGCCAGGATCAACCCCGTGCGGGTCATGTCTTTCGTTTCTTCTCTCATAATGCCTCCCTGTCCAATTGCCAAAAATTTGTTATAATAGGATATGTTATTATCCTTAATTATCTTTATTGTATCTTTCGAGGTGTCAGATGTCAAAACGATTTATTCATTCCATCAACTATATGCGCGGCCTGTGCATGCTCGGCGTCATCGCCATCCATGTCGGCTCCGTGGCCATCGTCAACCCGTCGCCGAACTTGGGGCTCGTAGCCGTGCTCGAAATCCTGTCCCGCTTCTCCGTACCGGCCTTCTTCTTCCTTTCGGCCTTCGGCATGTTCTACAGCCAGCCCCTGGACCAGCCCTTTGTTTACAAGGACTACTTGAAACGCCGTCTGCGGACGGTCTTCGTCCCCTACCTGGCCTGGTCTTTGTTCTACATGCTCTACGTCTCGGTCATCAGCCATAATTTCAGCGTCTTCCAGCCTTACGCCTTTTTCCGTACCCTCTGGTACGGCCTGGCCATGTATCACATCTACTTCCTGGTCATCCTCTTGTGGTTCTATTTTCTCATGCCCTTGTGGCGGCCGCTCCTGCGCTTCATGGATAAGTCGCCGTGGCTGTCCTTTACGGTCCTCTTCTTTGTCAATATGGTCTTCAATTTCTATTCCAGTTATATCTGGACGGTCCATTCCGACAATCCCCTGATTCAGGATGCCTTCAACTTCCGCCTGAACTACATCGTCCTGCACTACCTCTTCATCTTCATGTTCGGCGCCTTTACGGCAGAACACTTTGCAGGCATCACAGCCTGGCTGAAAAGGCACGGTGCCCTGGTCAACGTCTTCCAGGCAGCGACGACGCTTGGCATGCTGGCCGCCTATTACGGCGTCATGCACTTTCTGGACTATGACCCCTTATCGGCAGTCTTCACTATCCATCAGCTCAGTCCAATCGGCATGGCTTATACGCTCTCGACGATGCTCTTTCTCCTCTACTGGTGGGAATGCCGGCCTGTACCGCAGCTAGTGCATAAAGTCTTCTCTCTCCTTGGAGATTACTCGTACCCCATCTACCTGGTCCATCCGGTCTTCCTCAGCGCCTGCACGGGCTTAGCGGCTCACCTGCACATTTACCTGCGGGCCTGGCACATCATCGCCATTTACTGCATCGTCACGGCCTGTGCCGCCGCCTACTCCTGGGTCGTCGTCGAACACAAGCTGCCAAAATGGCTCAGCATCTGCGTCAAAGGAAAATGATGATTGTAAAAAGTTAGGGCCGTCGCATCATGCGGCGAGCCCTTTTTTGCTTCAAACTCCAAACTTTATTTTTTATCTTCTTTTTCTTTCACTTTGGCCAGGACATCATTTGCCATGCGGGCTCTGGCTTTGATGACGGCATTGCCGTCTTTGATCGATTCCGGATAGAAGCTGCTCTTATACTTATGCTTCTTCGTCTTGGTAATCATCTTTTTCAGCTGGATCGTCTGGTCGTCGATGTTGTAGACATACGTGCAGTAGTCCGTCGTATCGCCGGACGTTTCCACCGTATCGAAGGACAGGATCTGACGGCCCATATCATAGTAGACTTTCGCTGAATTCATATCGATCGACGTATATTGGTTATACTGCCACATATTGTCGGCAGCAAAGACGGAAGCCGATAACGCCAGGGAAAAGCCCAGGGCTAAAAGCATCTTTTTCACTTTCACAGATAACACCCCTTACTTCTGTTTTTAAATTTATTATATCATGAAACAGCGGCAAAAGGTAATAAGATTTAGCGATTATCCACTTTTTCCGGGTATAAATCGTGCTGTGAGAGGCGCTGCCAGGCGACTTTTTCCCAGGGCGTGCCGGGACGGCCGTAGTTGCAGTACGGGTCGATGCTGATGCCGCCGCGGGGCAGGAATTTCCCCCAGACTTCGATGTACTTCGGGTCCATGGCCTGAATGAGGTCATCCATGATGATGTTCACGCAGTCTTCGTGGAAGTCGCCGTGATTGCGGAAACTGAAGAGGTAGAGCTTGAGGGACTTGCTTTCTACCATGCGTTCGCCCGGGACGTAGGAAATATAAATCGTTGCATAGTCCGGCTGGCCCGTCATCGGGCAGAGGCTGGTGAATTCCGGGCAGTTGAACTTGACGAAATAGTCGCGGTCCGGATGTTTGTTGACGAATGTTTCCAAAAGGGACGGATCGTAGTCCTGGGCGTAGACCGTATGCTGATTGCCCAGCTTAGTGACGCCCTGCAGTTCTTCTTTACTTCGGCTCATATGTTAAAACTCCTTTTTTAAGACATAACGATGGCTCAGGGCCTGGATGAGCAGGACGCCGCAGATGGCCGGCGGCAGCTGACCGACGGCGAGGCTGCCGACGAGGACGGCGTAAGGCAGGTGCAAAAGATACGACAGCCAGGCGCTGACGCAGAGGGTTGGCACCCACCAGATGGGCAGGCCTGCCAGCCAGACCGGATACTGGTGCTGACGGACCTGGACGATGAGCCACGTTGTGACGATGCCGACGAAGCAGCCGCCGACCATGTCGATGATTCCCAGGCCGCCAAAGAAAAAGTTCGCGATAAAGTTCGCCAGTCCTAAAGGGACTACCAGGAAGGGATAGACAAACGCCAATGCATAGAAAGCCGTAGCGATGCGGATCTGATAAGGGCCAAAAGAAATGCCCTGCGTGACATAGAGAACGACGATATATAGTGCCATGACCATGGCTGCGACGGTCATGCGCTTCGTATTCGCCAGGAAATTATACATAGGCGCTCCTCCTTTCAAGTAAGCAAAAAAAGACGGGCTTGCCGAAACAATCCCGTCTGCACTGCAAAAAATAACGTCTGTCAATGCTTCCTAGTTTTATTTAGCGACAGGATGGATTGCGAACTGTCGTATAGAATTGTCGTCCAGGGCTACCAGATGACGTGGCCTAAGACGTGGTCGATGGGCACAGGGCCGATGAAGCGGCTGTCGCTGCTGTGGTTGCGGTTGTCGCCCATGCAGAAGACGTAGCCTTCAGGAATCTTGATTTCCCCTTTGCGGCTGTATTCCATCGGTTCATTGATGTACGGTTCATCCAGGGGTTCCCCGTTGCGCCATACTTTGCCGTCATGGAACGCCAGCGTATCGCCGGGACGGCCGATGACGCGCTTGACCCAGACATTCTTAGTCTGCAGGTCATGGTTAAAGAAGGCCATGTAGTTGTTCATCGGTTCAGCTACGTCATCCTTCCAGGTACGCGGATACTGGACGCGGCTGTCGATGATGACGATATCGCCGTAATTCGGGACTTCATTCAGGACGTGGTTCCATTTTGAGACGATGAGGTATTCCCCATTGTGCAGGGTCGGCATCATCGATTCACCGGAAACGCGGGTCGGCTGAAAGAAGAAAATATGGATGACCAAAGCAATGGCCAAGGCGATGATGATGGAATAAATCCATTCGTAAACTTCATGCAAAAACGTATTCACGCTGAAACCTCCTCACTTGCGTACTCGTATATTGTAGCAAACCAGGGGTATAAAAGCAAGGGTCAGAGAAGGTCCCTTTCGCCGATGATTTCGATGCCTGCGGCCCTGAGGAGCTCCGCCGCGACACCGTCCCCGGCTGTCAGGGTGCGGGAAAAAGTGCCGTCGTAAATCTGCCCGTGGCCGCAGGACGGACTCTTTTCTTTGAGTATTGCCTTCGTACAGTGGAAAAGCTTCGCCCAGTAAAGAGCCGCTTCGGCACCGCGCCGGTACTGGGCTGTCACATCAAGGCCTTCGCTGTTGACGACGCGCTTTCCCTGCCTTTCTGCTGCCGGCCGCGGCGTCGCCAGGCCGCCGGCCTGTTCCGGGCAGACCGGGATCAGGTGGATATCGTCCCGCTTCAGGAGCCGTTTGATTTGTTCATAGCACTTCGTTTTCCCGTCGTAGCGGCAGTATTGGCCGAGGAGGCAGGCACTGATTAAGATATTCACGGAAATCACCTCTTTCTAAAGATTGAAATCGCATTCATATCATACTATAATACAGGGTGCAACACAAATTTCAACAATCCCGTTCTTGTCAAAGGAGTGCTCAAAAAATGGAACAAAAGAAGACGCGCAACACTGCCGATTTTCTCGTTGAATGCCTTGAAGAAGAAGGCGTCCATTATATCTTCGGCATCCCCGGTGAAGAAAACCTCGCCGTCATGGATGCCCTGGAACATTCAAAGATTGAATTCATCACGGTCCGCCACGAACAGGGCGCCGCTTTCATGGCCGACGTCTACGGCCGTCTGACGGGCAAAGCCGGCGTCTGCATGGCTACCCTCGGGCCGGGCGCGACGAACTTGATTACAGGCGTTGCCGATGCCGACTGCGACGGTGCCCCGCTGGTCGCTATTTCCGGTCAGGTCGGTACCGATAAGATGCACATCACAGCCCACCAGTACCTCGACCTCAGGGCCATGTTCGAACCGATCACGCGCCGGGCCTACACCGTCGTCCGTCCGGACACGATGGCGGAAATCACGCGTCTGGCCTTCAAGTATGCAGAACGTGAAAAACCGGGCGCTACCTTCATCGACCTGCCCGTCAATATCAGCAAGATGCCCATCGCCGACGACGAAAAGCCGCTGCAGCACAAGACAATCCAGCCGGAAACGGCCCTGGAATCGCAGATCGACGCGGCAGCTGCCATGATTTCCTACGCCAAGAACCCGGTCATCCTCGCCGGCAGCGGCGTCATCCGCAGCCGGGCTGCCAAACAGCTGACAGCCTTTGCGGAAAAACTGAAGCTCCCGGTCATCAACACGATGATGGCCAAAGGCGCCATTCCTTTTGACAATAAATACTCCATGTGGACCGTCGGCATCCCGATGGACGACTACCAGACAAAGATGCTAGAAAAAGCCAGCCTGGTCATCGCCGTCGGCTACGATATCATCGAATATGCCCCGGCCAAATGGCATCTCTCTAATGCCGATATCGTCCACATCGACACCATGCCGGCGGACATCAATAAAAACTACCAGCCCGAAGTTGAAGTCGTCGGCAATATCCCGAACTCCCTGGAACGCATCATGGCCAAAGCCGCCCGCCTGTCGGAACCGAAACCATTCCTCGACATCCGCAAGAAGATGGTCGAAGAACACGAAAGCTACGCCAATGACATGTCCTTCCCTGTCAAACCGCAGAAAGCCCTCATCGACTGCCGCCGCGTCATGGGCAAAGACGACATCGTCATTTCCGACGTCGGCGCCAACAAAGTCTGGATCGCCCGCCACTACAACTGCTATGAACCGAACACGTGCCTCATCTCCAACGGTTTCGCCACCATGGGCATCGCCGTCCCCGGCGCCATCTCGGCTAAACTCGTCCATCCCGATAAGAAAATCCTGGCCATCACCGGCGACGCAGGCTTCTTGATGAACGTCCAGGAATTCGAAACGGCCTACCGCCTGGGCACGAACTTCGTCACGCTGATCTTTAGCGACTGCAGCTACGGCCTCATCAAATGGAAACAGGACATGCAGTACGGCCACCATGCTTACGTCGACTTCACCAACCCGGACTTCGTGAAGCTCGCCGAAAGCTTCCACGCCATCGGCTACCGCATCGAAAAGACAGAAGACCTCCTGCCGACTCTGAAAAAAGCCTTCCAGCAGGACAAACCGGTCATCATCGACTGCCCCATCGACTACAGCGAAAACATGAAACTCACAGAACATCTGGAAGAACTGATGAAAACGTTATAAGAAAAAACCCCGCCGCGTATGCGTCGGGGCTTTTTCGTGGTTCGTCATTTTTTAGGCATCTTTTCCGCATTTTTGAGCATGTCTGTGACGGCGCTGATGATGTCGTCATCGCCTTCTTTGGCGATGTTGCCCAGGATGGCGGCGACTTCCATGCGGTCACCGTGCTGCCAGGCCAGGCAGTGGATGGTTTCCGTGAAGGGGTTGCCGTTGATGACCAGGGATTTCGCGACGGTCCATTCATAGAAGAGATGGCCGTTCGTCTTTTTGGCCGTTACCGGCGAGACGACGCGGAAGCCTTCGGGCAGGCGGCCCGGCATATTCTGGTTGAGGCGGTTCATGAGGGTCCGCATATCCGGCCGGCTGCCGATGTCGCGAAGATAGGAATTTTCCTGTTTTTCCCCGTACACCGCAGCTTTGACGTCCCAAATCGTCGCCGAATAGTGCAGCAAATAGGCATACTGGAAATCAGCGTCGTCTTTCTTGACGACCTGGTACGTTTCCGGCTGGATGGGAAAAATCTGTTCGAACAGCGCCGTCACGTCGTTGTCTGTCGACGCTGCCGTGAGCATCGGCTGCCGTCCGGACTGCATATAAATATCGTCGGGCACCGTAATGACGCCCCAATTGGGGAACTTCATTTCCGTTCCCTTATCTTTGGCCAGTGACGCCGTCCCAATCGATAAAACAGCGGCTGCCACCAGCAGTACAGCTTTTATTTTCATGTTTTCACTCCTCGTCTGTAACGACAAATAACATGTCCATTGTATCGTATGACGCTTTTCCTGTCAAAAAATAAGAAAATATGATATGATAAATTAGGGTTATCACATGAAGTTTTGCTCTATTATACACAGTCCCTTTTATCCTGCCGTTCGTCGTAGGTCGTTCATCGTTTGTCGTTATGGCTTATTTTTTAATAATTTGCTGAATAGAGACATCATTTCTCTTGTAGTTATGAGAATTTTCGATGAACGACGAACGAACAACGAAAGGGGACGCTTCATGCGCCAGCCCCATATTCCCATTTTAGGAGGTTATAAATTATGGAATTCAACATTAAAGCGAACTCGACGGCAGAAGTTTCTGAAAAATGCACAGAAAACAACACGGCCATTAAACTGGGCAGCGGCAAATCCCCAGTCTATGCTACACCGGCCCTCGTCGCCCTCATGGAAAACGCAGCCATCAACGCCTGCGACCCCCAGCTCCCGGAAGGCTATAACACCGTCGGCATCGCCATGAACGTCAAACACGTCGCAGCTACGCCGATTGGCCTCACCGTCACGGCCAAGGCAACCCTCGTCGCCCAGGACCGCAAAAAACTGACCTTCAAGATTGAAGCCCACGACGAAGCCGGCCTCGTAGGCGAAGCCACGCATGACCGCTTCATCATCGAATCGGCACCGTTCCTCGCCAAAGCCGAAGCTAAAAAAGCAGCAGCAAAATAATAGCAAAAAAAAAAGGCTGTCGCATAAGCGACGGCCTTTTTTTCGTGGTTCGTTTGGCGTGGTTCGTGGTTCGTTGCTGCAAATCTGGCTCGTTACGGCAAACGCCAAACGAACCACGGCAAACGGCTTTTATTTTACAATAACCGCCAGTGCGTCGCCGGTTTTGACGTTATCGCCGACGTTGACGCGGATTTCATGGAGCGTGCCGTCGACTGTAGCCGTGATGTCGTTCTGCATCTTCATGGCTTCCAAGATGAGGAGGACGTCGCCGCGTTTGACGGCACTGCCTGCTTCAGCCTTCAGGGCCGAAATCTTGCCGGGCATGGGGGCCTTGACGACGATGGCGCCTTCCGGAATCGGGCC
>URLP01000006.1 GCA_900548635.1 uncultured Megasphaera sp. | reverse complement strand
TTGAGACGCACAAGGGTCACGTCCTGTCCCTGAAGGGCGTGGATACGCTGCGCTTCATCAGCAAGTACAGCAAAGTGTCCCTTTTCCCTGTTGGCCCAATTCCGTTTCCCATACCAGCTTACGGGCATTCCATTCACAAAGCCATGGCTCTCCTGTCGCAGGTCAACAAGGACAATAGGTCCTTGGGTTCTATTTCGAAGATCTGCAAGGATTGCATCGAGTCCTTTTTCAGAGTACTGGCTGGATCCTGAGATATGAAGCTCAGACAGTCCTTTGCAGCTGGGAATACGGGAAGAAGCTTCCTTTGCGTAGCGAGGAGGGATTGCCCGATAAGCATCATCACAGGTCCTATAATTGCGCGGAAGTCCAGGTGCATTTTCTGCGTCAAGACGCCACAGCGCGCCTTCGTAGGAAAAAGGCGCCTCAAGGGGCACGCTTTTAGGGGCCTCCTTTGCTCTGACGCAAGGAAGAGGCGCTGAAAAAGCAATCAAGGAAGCGCTTAGCATCAGTAAAAAGGGAACCTTTTTCAGCATCTTTCCTCCTATAAAAAACAAACCCCCAACCCGTAACACGAGTTGGGGAATCTTCCAAATTGGTGGAGCATAGGGGGATCGAACCCCTGACCTCAAGATTGCGAACCTTGCGCTCTCCCAGCTGAGCTAATGCCCCAATACTCGTTTATTATAGCGCGGAATCGCTTTCGTGTAAAGTAGCCGCTGGCTTCAGGTTGACAAACGCCAGCTTTGTTCTATACTAGTAGACAGAGTGCAATCGTTCTGACCGCACGAAGGGGTACACCACCTTGGGTGTAATCTTTCGTGCGGTCTTTTTTTGTTGGGAGGTATTCTATTATGCAGGAAAATTCACAGATGCAGCGCGGCCTGAAGAACCGTCATCTCCAGATGATCGCCCTGGGCGGCGCTATCGGCACGGGTCTCTTTTACGGCTCGGCTTCGACCATTTCCCTCGGCGGCCCGTCAGTCATCGCGGCCTATCTGATCTGCGGCATCGTCATCTTTCTCATCATGCGCATGCTCGGCGAAATGGCCGTGGAAGAACCGGTCTCGGGCTCGTTCAGTTACTATGCCAATAAGTACTGGGGCTCCTTCCCGGGCTTCATGCTGGGATGGAACTACTGGTTCTCGTACGTCATCATCAGCATGGCCGAACTGACGGCCGTCGGCATCTATGTCCACTACTGGCTGCCCGACCTGCCCCAGTGGCTGACAGCCCTGGTCTGTCTGATTGCCATTACCTGCCTGAACCTGGTCAATGTCCGGGCTTACGGTGAAACGGAATTCTGGATGTCCTTCATCAAAGTCGCCGCCATCCTGGGCATGATTTTCCTCGGCGCCTGGCTCATCCTGCAGGATGCGCGCCCGTTCCCGCAGAATTTCAGCAACCTCTGGGACTACGGCGGCGTCCTGCCCCACGGCATCTGGGGCTTCTGCCTGGCCATGGTGACGGTCATCTTCTCTTTCGGCGGCGTCGAACTCATCGGCATTACCGCCGGGGAAGCGGAAAATCCGGAAAAGTCTCTGCCGAAAGCCATTAACCAGATCATCTGGCGTATCCTCGTCTTCTACATCGGCACGATGGTCGTCATCATGACCCTCTGGCCGTGGAACCAGATCACCATGGACAACAGCCCGTTCGTCCAGATTTTCACCAACGTCGGCTTCTCGGCAGCGGCGAACCTGCTCAACTTCGTCGTCCTCGCGGCGGCCATTTCCGTCTATAACTCGGCTATTTACGGCAATTCCCGCATCGCCTACGGCCTGGCCGAAGAAGGCAACGCACCGCAGTGGTTCAAGAAGCTCTCGCGCCGCGGCGTACCGGTCCACACGCTCTGCCTCTGCTCGGGGCTGACGCTCTTTGTCGTGGCCGTGACCTATTTCTTCCCGGGGAAAATCTTCATGTACTTCCTCTCCCTGACCGTCGGCGCGACCATCGTCAACTGGGTGACGATCATCATTACGCACCTCAAGTTCAAGGCGTACTGCCAAAAAGCAGGCAAGACAACAAAGTTCCCGTCCCTCTTCTACCCGGCTGCGGATTATTTCTGTCTCGCATTTCTCGCCTTCATCGTCATCATGATGACCCAGATGCCGGACATGCTGACAGCCGTCCTGATCATGCCCGTCTGGCTGGCCTTCTTATGGTGCTGCTGGCGCCGGGCCCGGACGCCGCTGACGGCCGCGGCGGCGCAGCATCACTAGGTCAGCCTTTTTGCTTCGGCAGTAAATAGGCCATCACCGTGCCGGAATGGAAGAGGCAACAATTCATCCCCCCTATGGGCTTATATTTTTGCCTCTTTTCCAGTAAAATAAGAATATGTGAAAAATTCTTTTGGAAAAGAGGTTTCTTTATGCATATACCTGAAAATTATCTGAGTCCCTCGACGTGCGGCGTCCTCGGCGCTGTCATGGTGCCGGTCTGGCTCTTATCGATCCGCAAGGTCCGCGAAGAAATGCCGCGGGAAAAGCTGCCCCTGTTGGGAATCGCTGCGGCCTTCTCCTTCCTGGCCATGATGTTCAACATCCCCCTGCCGGGCGGTACGACGGGACACGCTGTCGGCGGCACGCTGATTGCCATCCTCTTCGGTCCTTACGCGGCCTGTCTGGCCGTGAGCGTCGCCCTCCTCATCCAGGCGCTCTTCTTCGGTGACGGCGGCGTCCTGGCCTTTGGCGCCAACTGCTTCAACATGGCCTTCGTCCTGCCCTTTGTCGGCTATGCCCTCTATCAGAGCTTGAAGAAACTGCACCTGCCGGAACTGGCTGCGGCAGGTATCAGCGCCTATGCCGGCATCAATGCGGCCGCCTTCTGTGCAGCTGTGGAATTTGGCATCCAGCCCCTGCTCTTTACAGATGCCGCCGGCCAGGCCCTCTACTGTCCCTATCCACTCTGGATTTCCGTGCCGGCCATGATGATCGGCCATCTGACACTCTTCGGCCTGGCCGAAGTCGTCTTCACGACAGGGGTCCTCGCCTACCTGCGCAAGACATCGCCGGATCTCTTCGTCCGCTCGGAAACGGCGTCATCTGGCAAAGCCCTCTTCGGTCTCCTGGCCGCCCTCATCGCCGCTACGCCGCTGGGCCTTCTCGCCGCCGGCACGGCCTGGGGTGAATGGGATGCCGAAGAACTGGCGGAAACGGATTTCTTCGGTTCCGCCCTTGGCTACACGCCGGCAGGCATGGAAAAGGGCTTTTCCTTTGAAGCCCTGATGCCGGACTACGCCGTCGCCGGCCTGCCCGAGGCAGTAGGCTACATCATTTCCGCCGTCGTCGGTGCCGCCCTCTTGATCATCATCTTTAAAGTCATCGCTTCTCTCCTGCCGTCCCGGCCGACCTTCGATACGCCGGCCCAGCACTAAAGGAGGCGCCCATGGAACTTCCTGAATGGGCAGCGCGTGAAGAACACTATAATCCCGGTTCCGACCGGGATTATTTCATTTCCCGTTCTCTCCTGCGCCTGCTCTCGATCCTTACGGCCCTGCGCAGCCAAAGCTGCCGCGAAGCTGGAAAAATACCGGCAGCCCTCGTCCTCCTGACGGTCATCGCCTTTATCGTCCTCATCGTCCTGGCCAGGACGACAGCTTTCCTCTGGGCCGTCCTGGCCCTGGAATTGGTCCTTCTCTGTTTCCATCCGGGACGCCAGCTGCGCCGCACCCTGAGTACAGCGCTGGCTGCGGCCTTTTTCTGCGCCCTCATCGTCGCACCGTCTTTCTGGCTCGGCAGCAGCCGCGCCGTCTTCTTCCTGCCCTTGAAGACCTTTCTCACCGTGACGGCGCTCCTGCTCATGCAGCAGCAGCTCCCCTGGCACGAACTGACAGGCGCCTTGCGGACCTTCCATGTGCCGTCACTGGTCATCTTCATCCTCGACACGACGCTGCGCTACATCGCTCTCCTCGGTGCGGAAGCGGCAGACCTCCTAACGGCCCTCAAGCTCCGTTCCGTCGGACATAACAAGGACAAGAAAGCGGCCATGAGCGGCGTCGCCGGCATGGTCCTCCAGAAGACGTCGCGTCTCTCGCAGGAAATGTACGAAGCCATGTGCTGCCGCTGCTTTACGGGCGAATACATCCCTTATCGGGACGGCAGAGCGAAGAAATTCTCCCCTGCCGCCCTTGGCCTGGTCCTCGTCCTTTTGGCCTACGTCTATCTTTTTATCCGCCTGGAAGGAGCTTTTTTATGATCACCCTTGACGATATCTGCTTTGCCTATGACGATACACCGATCCTCAGCCATCTGAATGGGACCATTGGAAAAGGCCAGACCGTCGTCCTTACCGGGCCGAACGGCTCCGGGAAGTCGACGCTCCTGCGCCTTTTGAACGGCCTCGTCTTCCCCCAAGAGGGAACGTATACCTTCGAAGGCACGGTCATCACGCCGGCGAAGATGCGGGACCACAAGTATTCGAAGTGGTTCCACCAGCGCCTGGGCTATATCTGGCAGAATCCTGATTCCCAGCTCTTCTGCAGCAGCGTCCGCGAAGAACTGGCCTTCGGTCCTCTGCAGATGGGCCTGGCAGCCGCTGAAATCCGCCGCCGTGTCGACGATGCCCTGGAACTCCTAAGCCTCACGAAACTGGCAGAGCGGCCGCCGTACTCCCTTTCAGGCGGTGAAAAAAAGCGGACCGCCATCGCCTCCATCCTGACCATGAACCCTCAGGTCTGGACCATGGACGAACCGGAAAGCTACCTCGATGCCGAGGGCCTAAAATGGCTCGCCGACTTCCTGCCCAGTCTGAAAGAGGCCGGCAAGACCCTGATCATCGCCACGCACCACAGAGAACTGCTGGGAGATATCATGGATGACGAGCTGCGACTGCAATAGAAAAGGGGCTGTCGCAAGGCGACGAGCCCCTTTGGTGGATCGTTTAGCGTGGTTCGTTTGCCGAAAATTCTCACGGCAAACGACATGAAAAAAGAAATTACGCATGATTGTCGTTAGTATTTTCAATATTTTGTACTTATTTCTTAAAATATTATTGACATTTTCTCTGTTTTATTTTATAATATAGTTGCGACAAAAAGATACACGGAAAGACAGAAGATGCAGCGTGGCACCATTACGCCGTTGCATCTTTTGTCTTTTTTTATTTTCTAAAGGGGGCAGTCACTATGTTGATTTATGGATTAGAACAGGCTTTAATCGTCACACACGGCTATGATATCGAATTCAATGCAAAAAAAAGCACGGTCCAGGGACTGCCCCTGCGGAGCGCTGGACCGTACAAAAAAGGGAAAAGCCGTTGGCACCATTTGGGAGAACTCATGGAACGGCTGGCGAAATTCAAATTCAATTACAGGAGATAATGCAGCCCCTTTCGTGGTTCGTTTGGCGTGAAACAAGGGATGAGGCATGATGGCAAAAATCTTAGTACGATAAACGCTGAAGGTTTTCCCGGACACGGGGGTTGTTGGTGTTGATGCGGGCGGCTTGGTTCAGGTAGTCCCGGCCTTTTGCGTCGTCATGACGGCGCAGGTAGTAGACGGCGATGGCGTTGGCTGCATCGGCAGACTGGGGCGAGAAGCGGAGGATTTCGCAGAATGAGCGCAGAGCTTCATTGTCTTTTCCCAGTGTGAGAGCCAGGAGACCGCGGTTGTACCAGGCTTCGAGATATTCCGGACGGCAGGCGACGGCCTGGTCGTAACTTTGGAGGGCAGCATCGAGCTGTCCTCTTTTTTCCTGTGTCAAAGCCAAATCGTACCAGGCAGCCGGCGACGTACCGTCCAGTTCCAGTGCATGGCGGAAGTCCCGTTCTGCCAGCCAATAATCCTGCCGATCGAAGAAGAGGATGCCCCGATAGAGATAGGCCTGGGCGTCATCAGGCTGGGCGAAGACTTTTTCGAAACCCGTGATCAGGTTGTCGTGGATGCCGTCCGGTGTCTGGGCTTCCGTCCAGAGCCAGAGGATTTCCTGGCCGTAGTGTTTGCCTGGTACGGCCCAGCGGCCGTTGAGACCGGTCCAGGTCGGAACCTGTCCGTAAAGATCAGGGTGCTTTTCGGCCATCAGTTCGTAGCGCGGGTCGACGATGTCCGTCTGCGGCCGCGTCGTGCTGGCATAAGCCAGCAGGTGCTGGATATGGGCCCGCACACCGAGTCGTGGCGTGGCAAAGCGGGCACCGGCCACTTTATTGCCCGTCGCGCCGAGGCCGCAGAAGTTGTTCTGATCCGGCGAGACATCGCCGCCGTAGTTAAAGTAACCTGTTTCCTTCAGGGCCTGGCAGAGGGCGACGTCGGCGCGGATGCCTTCGCGGCCGGCTTCGTCATAATAGGTCTGGACCAAATCTTCGAGGGTCGTGTTGATTTTCGGATGGGGATTGCGCTGGCGGATGAAGCGCACCATCTGGGGCGCCGGGATTTCGGCTTTGCCCATGATGGTATAATCCGGCTTGGCCGGGTCGAGCATAGGCCGAGTGTAGGCCTTGGCTGTCTGCCAGTCGGTCTGCACAGGAACGGCAGCTTGGGTCACTGCTGCCGTCACCTGCGGTGCCCTCATCACCTCAGAAGCCGCTGCCGCACCGGCACTGAGGGAGGCACAGAGCAGCGCAGTCAGAACAGTACGATAAATCATAAAGACCGATACTCCCCTTCCTTCCGTTTCTTTTCGGTCATCTTGGAGATGTACGTGCCGTGGACCAGGGGGTAGCCCTTGCGTTCGATGATCTGGGCCATATAGCCGCGGAAGGGACAGGGCGGCCGGTGGAAGCTGTCGGAGACGACGCACGACGCGAAGTGGATGACGACGTTTTCCGGATCATCGCCGTACTTCTTCATTTTCTTAGCAAGGTTCTCTAATTTCGCCGAAAGGCCGGCACCACAGCAGCCGCCGCAGGTCATCATCATGAAACGCGTGTCCGGCGGATAGTCTTTGAGCATCCCTTCGCGGTTGACGAAAGTCTTCATGCAGGCATAGCCGCTGCAGCGTTTGGTGACGATGTCGCACTGGATGACGACGACAAGTTTCGACATAAGAATCCCTCCTCAATTATACAAGTATTTGTTCAAGAACTGCTGGGTCCAGTCCGCGTCGATGCGGGCCAGGACGGCGTCTTCTGCCGGCAGGTCATCGGCAAAATGTTGCTGGAACTGCCCATAGAGCTGGGCCAGGCCATTGGTAAAGTCCACATAGGCTTGTTGGCCCCTTTTTTCATCGACCAAGGACAGGCGCAAGGAACCGTCGTCAGCCGTGACGAAATGGCTCTCTGTAACGGTGAAGTCCTTCTCCTTTTCCCCGACTTGAGCTAGGGCTGCTGCCTTGGTCAGTTCCATCAGACGGTCGTCGAGACCGGCTTCAAAGATAGCGATTTTTTCCAGTAAGTCCGCTTTGGTACGGACCAAGCGAAAGGCATAGCCTGCCTTTTCGGCCATGGCCTTGAATTTATCCCTGCCGTCGGCCATATCGCGGTCGGCATTTTCCTGGTCCTTGTCGGTGGGCGCATAAAAGACCATGAAATGGTGGTCCATATCGTGATATAAAAAGCCATAATCGACGTGGACGTCTGTCCCGCAGTGACCGCAGTGATAGCAGAAAACCTCCAGCGACTTGACGCGGTCCTTCATGTCCGGATCCAATTTCGTATTGATACTGTCCCATACCGTGAAGACGCCGGTCTTCTGGCATTTCGGACAGGTAATGCCTACTTCATGATGCATACTCATGGCAGTCCCCTTTCATTTTTTTCTTATTATATCACATATTTTATGGTCCGGCCTCTTCCTGTCCGGGAACTGGCTCTTCCTCTACGAGGCCTACCAACATATTGGCGTCAGCCTGGCGACGCTCATGTGCTACTGCGGCCCTATCCTGATTATGATTCTATCGTACTTCGTCTTCCACAAGCCTTTCACGGTCCCCAAGGTCGCTGCCATGGTCATCGTCACTGTGGGCATCGTCAACACCGGCCTCGGCTACTACCTTTATTTCTCCGGCGTCCAGCGCCTGTCGGCCCAGAGCGTCTCTATCTGCGGCTACATGGAACCCTTCACGGCCCTGGCCTTGTCGGCCATTCTCTTAGGCGAAAGCCTGACCGTCCTGCAATGGCTAGGGGCTGCCTGCATCCTCGGCGGCGTTGCTCTCAGCGAACGATGGCATCCCGGCAAAAAGAGATAAAAACTTTTTCAGCTCTTCTGTCATGCCGTCCTGGCGATAGGCCAGGACGGCATGTTCTGTAAAGTCGTCGCCCAAGGGGATGACGGTCAGGCCGGGATAGGCATCTCCTTCGGGCATGGGCAAGATGGCGAAACCCTGGGACAAGCTGATCAAGAGGAATTGCTCGGATAGGCTGTGGCAAAACCGCGATTCCCGGAAGGACTGGTGAAAAACATGGCTACAATTCCTCCGTATCTTGGCAACATATTCCTGGCTGTTCGATTTTGTCAAGAAAGGCCGATGGGCGATGATAGCATCCAGCGTGTGATACTGATCCCGTAAGGCCTGGGAACAGATGAAGGACTGCTCGATGGCAAAGAGGCGCTGACAAGTGAAAGGCCGGGTCACGGTCTGGGCATCGGAAAAGAGGAAACCGTCGATATGGCCATTCACTAAACTTTTCTCTAAGGCCTCCATGTCCTGGAATTGGAAATAGAGCTTACAATCCGGAAAAACCTCTTCAAAACGGCTCAGCCACATCGATTCGATATACGTCTGCAAGGCAATGCCCAGATACAACCCATCCCGTTGTTTCAGGCGTAACGAGGCACACAAATTCTGATAATCCTGGCAGATTTGCGTCATACCTTCATAAAAACGGCGGCCTGCATCCGTCAAGGATACGCCGCGGTGTTCCCGGCGAAAGAGCGGACACGCCAGTTCCTTTTCGAGGTGCGTAATGTATTTAGTCATCGTCGTCTGGGCGATGTGACAGTTCTTAGCAGCTTGTGTGAAATTCGTCAGCCGCGCTGCTTCCAAGAAATAGTGTATTTTCGTAAGATCCATGGTTTTCTTCCTATCCATCACTTTTTTTCATGGCACAGGACAAAGGTTTCATTAGTCACTCCCTGACGAACGTGGTAGAATATGGACGTTTCAGAAAGGAGCCTGATTCATGGCCTATTTTTCCATTGTTTTATCGCAAATCATCGGATTTGTCGTCTACATCCTTATCGGTATCGCTGCCGTACGGACGCACGTCCTGACCAACCGATCCCTAGGTGTCTTTTCGCAGTTCATCACGAAAATCACCATGCCGATTCTGCTCTTCGTCATGACCCTCAACGGGGCGACGCGTCAGCAGTTCATCAGCGCCTTGCCCGTCCTGGCAGTGTCTGTCCTATTATATTTCTTATTATACCTGCTCTGCCGACTTTTGGCACGCCTTTTCGGCCTGAAAGGCAACGAAAATCACGTCTACCGGGCTTGTGCCATGTTCGGCAACATCGGCTTCATGGGTATTCCCATCATTGCAGCCCTCTTCCCGGAACAGGGTATGCTCTACATCGCCTTGTTCACGGTCATCGACCAGCTCCTGCTGTGGACGCTGGGTGTCAATCTGACGACGCCGGTGGACCGGGAAAATACCATGTCCGTCATCAGCCGCCTAATGAAGATGATCAATCCGGCGACAATCGCCATCATCCTGTCCATCCTGGGCCTCTTCATCGGACTCCACCTGCCGGAACCCATCAATGCGGCCCTGACCAAAGCCGGACTCCTGACACCCCCCATGGCCCTGATTTACCTGGGCGGCCTGTTCTGCTACATCGACATCTCCCAGTACATCCGAAAGAAAGAAATCTATGGCGCCGTCGCCGTCAAGATGTGCCTCTTCCCGCTCGTCTTCTATGAAATCTGCCGATTCCTGCAGGTCCCTCATGACATAACCCTCACCATGAGTATCCTGCCGGCCCTGCCCAGTATGGCCGTCATCGTCATGCTGGCCCAAAACCAGCACTCAGACAGCAATTACGCCGCCGGCATGCTCCTGGTCACGACACTCTGCTCCATCATCACCATCCCCCTGGTCTGCCTGGGATTGGGATGAAAAAAGAGATTGCCGCACATGCGACAATCCCTTTTTTTGTAATCCTTTATTCGTAGGGGCCGTCCCAAAGGGCGGCCCGCATGAGAGCCACTACCAATCCAATTTCCCTGTAATGAGGTAGACTAACAATCCTTTTTCGGCGTGGCGTCTATTTTCGGCTTCGTCGAGGATGGTTTCCAGGTGCTGTTCCATGACGTCCTGCGTGATTTCGTAGCCCGGGTGGATCGGCATGTCGTGGAAAACCATGGTGTCCGTGCCTTTGAGGAGGTCCGCGTCGATCTGGTAAGGCATCATCATATTGATGATTTTATTCTTCTTTTCGGCATAATCGGGGTTGGTAAAGAATTCCATGTCGACCCAAGTGTCCGTATAGACACAATCTACGTCGGCGACGACTTTCTTCAGGTCTTCTTTAGAAATATCCGTCGGCAGTTCTTTGTAGTGGCCTGTGGCTGCCAGTTTGTCGTAAAAATCGGCCGGTACGTTAGTAATCTGGCTGAACGGCGTCAGACCGTACATCATGCCGCCCATCTTGGTGACGATTTCGCTGAGCGAATTATACGTGTTGTTCTTGGCCCCGATATAGAGTACTTTGGCTTCAAAATGGCCGGTCTTTTCGTAGAGCGTCAGCATGTCCGCCAGGGCCTGCGTCGGATGGAAGGTATTGTCGCAGCCGTTGATGACCGGGACTGTGGCGTTCTTCATGAAGCCTTCCGTCGTTTCGGCCTTCTTGAAGCGGCCCATGATGCAGTCGACGTTGCGGCAGACGTATTTGACTTCGCTCATCAGATCGCCGATAGTGAAGTTGCTGTCCTTCCAGAGCTGGTTGTAGGCTTTGCCGCCCAATTCTTCCATGCCGATGGAGAACGAAAGATACGTCCGGTTCGACGTCTTTTCAAAGAGCGTATAGAGTTTCTTGCCGTCCAGGATATGGCTGTAGGCATCCTGATTCTTCTTGATCTTTTCGGCGAGCAGTAAAATACCTTTTAATTCATCTGTCGTATAATCGACGAAGCTGTTTGCATGTTTCATATATATCCATCCTCCAATAGTCTAAGACCAGAACTTGTTCGATGGCTCTATGATAGCACAGCCGCATGAATATTGCAAGTATTTATACAATTATTTTTGTGTTTTTATACAGTAAGACGGCACAAAAAAAGCCGGCAATCAAACGATTACCGGCTCAAAAGGTCTATTTTACTTTCCGATTAGCATTTAACTACGTTAGCTGCCTGCGGTCCGCGCGCACCTTCAACGATGTCGAATTCAACTTCCTGACCTTCGGTCAAGGATTTGAAGCCGTCTTCCTGGATAGCAGAGAAGTGAACGAAAACGTCGCCGCCATCTTCTCTTTCGATGAAGCCATAACCTTTTTCTGCGCTAAACCATTTTACTTTACCGTGCATAACAAAATCCTCCTAAAAAAACAATTCCAGCTATCTTGTAGCTCTTTGGTTAGTGTAACATAACGGATTGGCAATGTCAATCAAAAGGACGTACATAATGGACGAAAGAAAAAGGATGTTTGTTATGCCCATCGGCGGGATGGCTTTCCCGCGCTGTTTCCTGCCATTCTTCTTTTTTCCATTCCGGGAAGAAAGTGTCGGCATCGGGGAAGGTTTCATCGATTTCCGTCAGGTAAAGGCTGCCTGCAAGGGGCAGGAATTCGCGGTACATGGCAGCGCCGCCAATGACGAAGTAGTCTTCATCAGCCTGCATGGCCTGCTGCACTTCGGCAAGGCTGTGGAAGACCGTGACGGCCGGGCTGTCGGCGCGGTAATCTTCCTGATGGGTCAGGACCCAGTGCGGACGGCCCGGCAGCACACCAGGCAGACTTTCGAAGGTCTTGCGCCCCATGATCATCGTATGGCCCATAGTGAGGGATTTAAAACGTTTTAAGTCGGCTGAGATGTGGCAGAGGAGGTCGTTGTCCTTACCGATGCCGCCCTTTTGGTCGACGGCTGCAATGAGATGGATCATCAGACGGCCACCTCCATGGGCAGCTTGCCCAGATGCTGGTAGTTGTCCAGGGAAATGTCATCGATCGTAAACTTGTAAAAGTCGTGGATGCCCGGATTGAGGACCAGTTTCGGTGCCGGGAAGGCCTGGCTGCGGCGGGCGAGCTGGGTCTTCATGGCGGCTACGTGGTTTTCGTAGACATGGGCGTTGTTGATGACGTGCGTGAAGAGGCCCGGACGCAGGCCGACGGACTGGGCGATGAGATGGATGAGGACGGCGTACTGCGTCATGTTGAAGGGCACGCCGAGGCCCATGTCGCCGCTGCGCTGGATGAGCATGCAGTTCAGGCGGCCGTCCGTGACGTCCCAGAGGGTCTGGTAGGCACAGGGCTGGAGGGCCATGTCCGGCAAATCTTCGATGTTCCAGAGGGAGACGATCATGCGCCGGTTCTGAGGGTCATTCTTCAGCATGTCCAGGAGCTTGTCGACCTGCTTGTACTTGCGGATCTGGTAGCCGTAGGCCTTGCCGATGGTCCCGTCAGGACGCATCCATTCGTCCCAGACGTGGCAGTTCATCTTCTGCAGTTCCCGCACATCGTTGCTCTGGAGCTGCCAGATCCAGAGGATTTCCTTGACGGCCGTCTTGAAGGCGACGAATTTCGTCGTCAGGATAGGAAATTCTTTTTCCAAATCGAACTGCATGATCTGGTGCGGCAGTTTGTACGTCCGCACGCCCGTGCGGTTGTTGGCGAAATAGCCGTGGTCGAGGATATTTTCGACGATATCTAAATATTGTGTATCGGCAATGCTCATAGTGTCACCTCAAAATCATTGATTGTCTAAATAAGATTGGATGGCGCTGACGAACTGGCGCCCGTATTTATGGAGCTTGAAGCTGCCTACGCCCTTGATGCTGCCCATATCGTCCAGGGTGCGCGGCTTGAAGGCCGCCATCTCCCAGAGCGTAGCGTCGGAAAAGATGACGAAGGGCGGGATGTGTTCGTCCTTGGCCAGTTCCAGGCGGACCGCCCGCAGGGTATCGAAGAGGGGCCGCAGGGCGTCTTCGTCGATGGCCCCGGCACGGCGCTTCTGCTGGCGCTTCGGCAGTTCCGGCAAAGCTTCGGCAGAGGCCACGGCTTTCTGACGGACAATGCGCCCTCCCCCCTGCCCTCCCAGCACAGCACGGCCGGAAGCCGTCAGGGAAACGACAGGGTATTTGCCGTCAGACTGGTCGAGATAGCCGTCTTCGATGCACTGGCGCACGATGTCGCGGATCTCGTTAAGCGTGAAGTCGCCGAGCATGCCGAAGGCCGATTTGTTCTCGAAGCCGTAGCGGCGCACTTTGGCATTCTGGCTGCCCTTCAGGATATCGCAGACCATGGTCAGGCCGAAGCGGCCTTTCAGCTCGTCCACGCAGAGGCAGATGCTGCGCACTTGTTCCGTCATGTCTTCTTCAACGGTTTCCTGGTCGCAGTTGCCGCACTTTTCGCAGCGCTGCCATGACGGGTGTTCGCCGAAATAAGTCAGGATATAACGGCGCAGGCAGGAACTGCCTTCACAGTAGCGGACCATAGCGTTGAGGAGGCGGAATTCCACGGCCTGCTGCTGCGGGTCATGGACGGACTGTTCGATGAGGAATTTCTGGATCATAATGTCCTGGCGGCTGAAGAGGAGGATGCATTCCCCCGGTGCGCCGTCGCGGCCGGCACGGCCCGCTTCCTGGTAGTAGCTTTCGATGTTCTTCGGCATCTGGTAGTGGATGACGTAGCGGACGTTGCTCTTGTCGATGCCCATGCCGAAGGCATTGGTGGCGACGATGACCTGTATCTTGTCGTACGTAAAGGCGTCCTGCATGGCCCGGCGCATGTCATCACTGAGACCGGCATGGTAATGACCGGCTTTGATGCCGCGCCGCGTCAGTTCCTGATAGACCCGGTCTACTTCCTTGCGCGTCGCCGCGTAGATGATGCCGCTGTCCTTAGCGTGCTGGCGCACATAGGCCATGGTGAAGTCGAGCTTGCGGTTCGTGCGGACGACGCGGAAATAGAGGTTCGGCCGGTCGAAGCCGCCGATAAAGATGCGTTCCTTCTGCAGGCCCAGGAGGTTCATCATATCCTGCTTGACCTTTTCCGTCGCCGTCGCCGTGAAAGCCCCGACGACAGGCCGCTTCGGCAGGGCCGCGACCCAGTCCTTGATGGCACAGTAGCTGGGCCGGAAATCGTGGCCCCACTGGGAGACGCAGTGCGCTTCATCGATGATGAACATGGAAATATCGATGCTCTGCATGAAGGACGTGAAGAATTCGTTTTCCAGGCGTTCCGGCGAGACGTAGACCAGTTTCACCCGGCCCGCGCGGATGGCAGCAAAGCGGGCCTTCGACTCTTCAAAGGTACACTGGCTGTTGATGTATGTCGCCGGTATCTCCTGATTGACCAGGCTGTCGACCTGGTCCTTCATGAGCGAGATGAGCGGCGAAATGACGAGGGTCACGCCGGGCTGGATCAGGGCCGGCAGCTGGAAGCAGATCGACTTGCCTGCACCGGTCGGCATGATGGCCAGGCAGTCCCTGCCGTCGAGAAGGGTCTGGATGACCTCATGCTGGCCGGGCCGGAACGACGTATAGCCAAAATATTGTTTTAAAAGCGATTCAAGTTCCATCATAAAAAAACCTTTCTTTTTACGATAAAAGGAGCTGTCTCTCGATGACAGCTCCCTTATATCATATCATTTTTAGGCTTATTTTGCTACTTCTTCTTTGAGGACCTCGCCCAGGCGCTTGACGCCTTCGATGATGCGGTCTTCCGGCATGCAGGAGTAATTCATGCGGAAATGGTTGGCATTGCCGCCGTTCGGATAGAACGGGCCGCCCGGCACGTAGGCAACGTTCTTAGCCAGTGCCTTCGGCATGAGCGCTTTGGCATCCATGCCTTCCGGCAGCGTTACCCACGTGAAGAGACCGCCCTGAGGGTATGTAAAGGTGAGGCCGGCAGGGAAATATTGTTTCATGCAGTCGTACATCAGTGTACGGCGTTTGCCGTAGACGTCACAGAGTTTGGCAATATGTTTGTCGATATCGAACATATCGAGGAAGAACGAAACCTGGCGCTGCGTAAAGGACGAGACCTGCAGGTCCGACGCCTGTTTGTACTTGACGGCCTTGTCGATAATGGCCGGATCGGCGACCATCCAGGCCACGCGCAGGCCGGGCATCATGATCTTCGAGAAGGAGCCGAGGAAGACGACCTGGCCTTTCTTGTCCAGGGATTTGAGGGACGGCAGCTTTTCGATGTCGTAGCGGAGTTCGCCGTACGGGTCGTCTTCGATGACGGGGAAATCGTATTTTTCGAGGACTTCCATGAAAGCTTTGCGCCGTTCGAGGGGCCAGGTGATGCCCGTCGGGTTCTGGAATTCCGGGATGACATAAGCCAGTTTGATCTTATCGCCGTATTTTTGACAGATCTTTTCGAATTCTTCCGGGATGACGCCCTTTTCGTCCGTCGGCATTTCCACGAACTGCGGGCTGCAGAGCTTAAAGGCGTTGATGGCGCCGAGGTAGGTCGGGCTTTCGACGAGGATGATGTCGCCGGGATTGACGAAGAGATACGGCAGGTACGAAAGGCCCTGCTGGGAACCGGAGGTGATGAAGACTTCGTCTTCCGTGCAGTCGACGAAGAAGGATTTCTTCATGCGTTCACAGATGTGCTTGCGCAGGGGCAGATAGCCTTCGGTCGTACCGTACTGGACGGCGGCGCGCCCTTCCTTATCGATGACGGCATTCGTCGCCTGCCGCAGTTCTTCCATCGGGAAGAGTTCCGGTGCCGGCAGGCCGCCGGCGAAGGAAATGATTTCGGGCTTCGTCGTCAGTTTCAAGAGTTCACGGATCTCAGAGGCTTTCAAATTCATAGCTACGTCAGAAAATTGCATATTCAGTCACTCCTTTATCGTTTCTCAGCACGTGTCTTTATCTATGTCTATATAGTATCATCAAAATTACTTTTATGCAATTAAACGTTTGTCTTATGAATTTGTTATCTTTCGCACAAGCTTATAAAATGAATGTAAAAAGTGAGAATCACTGATAATGATAAATACATGGTTTACTAAAAATTAAAGAATCCATGTAAAATTTTTTTAAAAAAATTTGCCAAAGAAAAAGCGCCCCCGTGTGAGAGCGCTCCATTTCTTTCTATTTTAAATTATTTGCCGATTTTTTCTTTCAAAACTTCAGCCAAGCGTTTGATACCTTCGACGATGCGTTCTTCCGGCATGTTGGAATAGTTGAGGCGGAAGTGGTTCGGATGACCGCCGTTCGGATAGAAGGCAGCGCCCGGTACGTAAGCGACTTTCTTTTCGATGACTTCCGGCATCATGGCCTTCGTGTCGATGTTTTCCGGCAGGGTGACCCAGGTAAAGAGACCGCCTTCCGGATAGGTGAAGGAAACGCCTTCAGGGAAGTATTTCTTCATGGAATCGTACATCAGCGTGCGGCGTTTGCCATAGAGGGCACGGATCTGTTTGACGTGGGCATCGAGGTCGAACATACCGATATAGTACGATGCCTGGCGCTGTGCGAAGGACGAGGTCTGGAGGTCGACGGTCTGTTTCAGCATAACGGCTTTTTCCAGGATTTCCGGTGCTGCCACCATCCAGCCGAGGCGCAGGCCCGGCATGAAGATCTTCGAGAAGGATCCAAGGAAGATGACGTTGCCTTTCTTGTCCATCGATTTCAGGGTCGGCATCGTTTCGCCTTCATAGCGGAGTTCGCCGTACGGATCGTCTTCGATGATGGGGATATCGTATTTGTTCATGATGTCCATGACGGCCTGACGGCGTTCTTTCGGCCAGGTAATGCCCGTCGGGTTCTGGAATTCCGGGATGACGTACATCAGGCGGATGCGGTCGCCGTATTTGTCAATGGCTGCCTGCAGGGCTTCCGGGACCATGCCTTTTTCGTCCGTTTCGACTTCGACGAACTGCGGGAAGTTGACGGCAAAAGCTGTCGTAGCGCCCATGTAGGTCGGGCTTTCGACGAGGACGATGTCGCCTTCGTTGAGGAAGATCTGGCCGAGGAGGGACAGGCCCTGCTGGGAGCCGGCGGTGATGATCAGATCTTCATAGGAACAGTCTGTATGGAAGGAAGTTTTCATGCGTTCGGCAATCTGTTTACGCAGGGGGACATACCCTTCCGTCGTGCCGTACTGTACGGCCTGACGACCTTCTTTTTTCAGGATCTCCACGTCGACTTTCATCATTTCATCAAGCGGGAAGAGTTCCGGTGCAGGAAGACCGCCGGCGAAGGAAATAATTTCCGGATTTTCCGTTACTTTCAAAATTTCACGGATATCCGATGCGTGCAAACTTTTTGCTTCTTCAGAAAACTTTACCATAAAATTTCACTCCTATCTATCGTAGTGGTATTAATTATACCACTATATGAGCCATGAATCTACAAAGTTTATGGTAAACCCTCGAAAAATCTACGCGAATTGAATCAATAGTCAGCCTTACCTTTCTTTTAATGTTGGGGCTGTTGCATGATGGCGGAAACCTTCATGCGGCAGCCCCTTCTTACATGATTACTATTTTTTATGCGACTGATGTAACGCCGTGACTTCAAAGGGAATCCGTTGTTCCCGAACTGCCGCCTTGATGAACAAGATGATCGCAGCTGACATGCTCAGTCCTACGGAATCACAAAAATCTTCAAAGTCTTCTTTTAATTCCTTATTAATGCGAAAGGATACGCCAATTTGTGCAGCCATTCTATCCCCCCTTTTATTTCACATCAGAAATGACGCGTACTCGTTCAATAGTCGGTTTTCCATTATGGTCTTTCTGGATGGTGTCGATACGGATGTACTGGAGTTCCGGCGAGAATTCTTTGACCAGTTTGCTCAGTTCCGGATCTGTGCTGCCGACACCGCTTTCGACGATGCGGTAGACGATGGCCGCAAATTCATAACGCGTCATCATGCGGTCGCCTTTAAATTCGCCATCCGGGTAGCCTTCGAGGATGCCTTTCTTAGCCAGCGTCGTGACATATTGGTAAGCCCAATGGTTTTCAGCAACATCCGGGAAGAGCGTGCTCTTGGCCGGATCGACAGCCATGCCGTGCATACTCTGCAGTTTGGCAATAAGGGCATCTTGTTCGGCCATATGCTGGCGCATGGCTTTCATTTCCTTGGCCATGGCCACGCGGGACGTGGAAACATGGTTGCCCTGGCCGAGCTTAATGCTGACACCGGCATTGACCATGTTTTCCCCGCCGCCGAAGGAACCGCCGACACTGAACATGGTGTCTTCATTCGGACGGTAGTAAGCACCGACAGCGGCCGCATTGGCGCCACGGTAATTGCCGTAGCCTGCGGCGAAGTCCCACTTATCATCTGGGTCGAAATCAAGCGGATGGAGAGCCGCTAAAGCAGCGGCGCCGGCACCGACACGGTTGATGCGGTTGCCCAATTTATTGACCGAACCACTGAGGCCATTGATAGCCTGGTCACGCTGCCAGAGCTGGCTGCCGTTGACAGCATCGGTCGAATCCTTGCTGACCTTGCCCGGTGCAACGCCTTCAATCTTGTTGCCGCCCATGTTGACAGCGCCCTGCTGGATGGTGATGGCGCTGTGATTGTCATCACCCTTGACCGTCAAGCCGCTGTTATCCATGGTCGTGTCGCCTGTCGTAATGGTTTTAGCTTCGATACTGTTGATTCCTTTGAGGTCCTTGGCCAATTTGACTTGCAGTTTGGCATTATCGCCATACTGCGAAGCGACGACACCGATATTATTACCATCGGCATATTCCGTAGCACCGCCGTAAATCTGGACATTCTTGTTCAGTTTCACCGCTGCATTGCCGGAATCGCCGCTGTACTTCATGCCATCGTCCATAGTAGCGACTTCATGAGATGTACCATTGTGGTCTTCATAGACAACGCGGTCCATTCCGTCCTTGCCACCATAACCATCTGTGCCATCGACACCGTTCTGGCCATTCTTGACATGGATATCAGCCGCCGCATTTTTGCCATCGGCCCCTTTGGCTCCCGTCAGGCCAATATGACCTTCCGTGCCATCTTTACCAACGACACCTTTAATGGTTACGCCATCTTTGCCATCAGCGCCTTTGATAGAAATGCCATCCTTGCCGTCGATACCGACACCAGATACACCGTCTTTACCGTTAACACCGATATGGCCATCAACACCATCTTTGCTGTCTTTACCCTGACCGCCGATATTGATGGTATCACCTAAGGACAACTGATATTCTGTATTCGTCACACCATTTTCACCAGTTGTGACATTTTGTGTTACGACAATATTATCATTCTTGCTTACAACAGATGCACTATCCGCTTCTACTTTATAAGTGACATGACCATCTTCTGCTGTCGGTTTTACTTCCGTCACATGTGTATTCTTACCAGCAATGACTTCCGTCTTGGCCGCAGCCGCAGCTGCATTGGAAATAGCCTTTACATCACCGATGTTAGCACCATTGGTATCAATATCGTATGCATTGGTTTTGGAGTTAATACCGCTGGCCATATTGGTAATCTGCTTTTCAGAACCATTCTTACCAAGGCTGAGACCATTTTCATTTAATTCAATACCTGTATCGCCTATCTTAACATCGTTGGTATTGACGCCATCACTATTAATAGTGGTATCACCTGCTTTGAGACTACCCGTATCACCAAGATCTACATCTTTATTCAGGGATACTGCAAGTGACTTGTTACCTGCTTCATCTGTTACTACACTGGTAGAAATATTGCTGCCACCCTTGATGGTAATGGTCTTGCCGAGATCCTGGGTTACGATGTTGTTATCATCAGCCTTGAGTCCGAAGCCACCGGTATCTTTACTGGTAATAGTATCCTGGACTGCTTTCAGCTGTTCTTCTGTCGCTGCACGGTGGGATGTCGCAAATCCTGCTACATCCAGTGTCGTGTTCTGCAGCCCTGTTACCTGTCCCGTCGTTCCATCCACCGTCACCGGATGTGTATTGTCCCCACTGCCGATGGTAACTGTATTAGCCAGCTTCAGTCCGTAATTAGTTACATTTGTTTCCGTATTCGGTGTTGTCGTCAGAACCAGGTTATCGTCATCAGCCGATACTGTCGTATCCTTCGCATTCACGGTGTAGATGGTATGGCCGTCTGTTGCTGTCTTTTCCCCGACAGACACGTTCGTACCTTCTGCTACTTCCGTCTTAGCGGCTTCTACGTCAGCCGTGTTGGCGATGCCTGTAAAGGTTACACTTGCACCTGCCTTACCGCCATTCATCGTATCTTTCGTTGCCAGCGTCAGGGTATGCGTTCCTGCATCATACTTCGTCTTAGTCGTATCCGTATCCAGCTGGTAGTCCGTCAGCCCTGTGATTTCTACCGGATCGGTGACATTTTCAACCTTCAGGCTCAACGTACCATTATTCGTATTGATGCTGCCGCTCTTTACATATCTGTCAGCACTTGCAGACTGGCTTTGAACTGCCTTCAGCTGGGCCACGTTGACTGCATCCGTATCTTCTTTACCGGCTGCCACATTGGTAATCTGGCGGGTCTGCTGTGCAGTTTGAGTTCCTGTCGTATTATCCCAGTGCGATGCACTGCCCACGGAAATAGGTCCAAGAGTCGAATTCCAGACTGGGTCTTTTGTGGAACTGTTGGCATCGCCGTGAGCAATTCCTTTTGCTGATGGGTCATAGCCACCTTGATGATTAGCTCCCTGATTCTGTTCCACATAAGACTGACTGCCCAGAGCCACTGCATCCTGAACATTCAACGCAACCGAAGCGTTAGCCCCCATGGCCACGCTGCGCTGTGCGCCATCGTTTATGACAGCATTATAGCCGATAGCAACTGCACTACCACCGCTATTGCTCGTCTTGGAGCTAGCTGTACTAGCCTTGGCCCCGATGGCAATATCGTAGCCGGCCATAGCCTGCGCGTTCGTACCGATGGCGATAATACTACCATCTTTGTTCGTCGCTACATCTTTATTATTTCCCGTATAGGCTTCATAGCCGATAGCAAGGCTCTGTTCGTTTTCTGCGTCAGCGCCTTTACCGATGGCAATGGCTCCATTGAACTTTTGGGAATTATTATTGCCAATCGTGGCCCCGTGACCAAAGGCGATAGAATCCATTGTCATGGCCTTTGAACCCGTGCCGATAGCAATAGAATCGGTAGCACCATTGTTATTGTTAGACTCTGCATTGACCGAGTTGCCGATAGCGATGCTGCCGTCATGAAGGGCACTGCTGTATTTGCCAATAACTAGGGCATTCTTTTCAGATTTATTTCCGAGGCCTACGGCAATGCTGTAATCTCCGCTCTGATTGTCCAAATTGATGGGGTTGCTGTTTCCCTGATTATGGTCCATGGAAATCTGATTGCCGACACCTACGGCCATGCCGGAAATTTTATCAATGCTATTCTTGTCGCCAGCGGCTAAATTATAATCGCCTTTAATCGTATTCTCTGAACCAAAGGCATGGCTCTTGCTGGCTTTCCGGTCGCTGCTTTCCCCATTGACCGTATTGGTATAGCCTACAGCACTGCTGTAATCGCCCTTCAGGGTATTGCTGTCCCCCTGTGCCAGCGAATAATAGCCGTCCGCAGCATTCTTGCTGCCTACAGCCACACTGTGGTACTGGGCCCGGTTGGTATACCCGATGGCTACGGCGCTGTAATCCGTGTTGTCAGCTTCCCCGATGGCCACACTGTATTCCTTGGAATGGGTATCATGACCGATGGCCACGGCACTGCGGCCCGCGGCCAGCACATCGCTGCCCAGGGCTACGGCATTGGAAGAATCGGTCAGCCGGGGCACCATCAGGTAGCGGTCTACGAAGGTTCCGTCAGAAGCATAGTAGCCGGACCGGGTGGTGGTGATATTTCCCTGATCGTCCAGCCAGTACCGGGCATTGGCTTCTACGCTGGTCAGTTTGCCATCGCCGTCCACATAATAGGAGGAGGGCGCATTCAGCACTTTGGCCTTGTTGCCCAGGGCCGTGGAATTCGTTCCTTCCGCAATGTTATCGATACCCACCGCCGTGGCGCCGCTCACATAGTAGGACTTGCTGCTGCTGTCCGTGCCGATATACGTGGCCACGTTGTTATAGACTTCCACTGCTTTGTTGTAATCTGCATCACTGGAATAGTACGCCCGCTCCGGGGATTTGGCCCGCACATTGTGGGCGTCATCCATATATTGTCCGGGCACCAGGCTGTATACCTTAATCTGCTTTTCTTCGTACTGCTTCGTTGCCGGATTATACACTTTCGTGGTAATCCACTTGGTATCGATATCTTCATAAGAATAGGACGTATTATCGGTAACCGGTTTCACCGTATCCGTGGCATGGGTAAACGTCCCCACCCCGTTGCGGGTACCCATAACCACATTTTCCGGCTGGTTTTCCATCCGGGTATAGCCGGCTTTGGTATCGGTCTGGATCTTGACTACTTCGTTGTTCTTGCCGGCAATCAGGTTCCCTTCGCTGTCGTAGGTCACATAGGCATCGCTGCCCTGGGCCGTGGCATCCGTGTTCTTTTCAATGTTGACAGCCTGGCTGGCCGCTGCATTGTTCTTGTTGGTGGCCTGCGTATCCGTTGTGACCGTCTGGGCCCACACTGATGTACCAGCTAACGACGTCGTCAGGACAAAGGCTGCCAGAACAGCGGCTTTACGACAACATCCGCTGTGGCTGCGACGTACATGGCCATCGTCATGGCTCTTGGCCAATTCTGAGACGACGACATAACAATTTCTTGCTTTACTCCAAATAATTTTAAAGATTTTATTCATAGGACATCCCCTCTCTTTAAATATATTTCATAAATTAAATATATGAAATATTTATGCCAAATAGAGAGAATTACAAATAGATGGGTCTATTATGCCATTATAGCCTCGTTTTGCAACGCGTATAAAAGTGTCATATTGTTGCTAAATGCAACAGTTTTATGGCAAAAAACATTATACTGAGACAAGATATAATAACAAAAGGCACTGCCACATAAAGACAGCACCTTTTGAGTATTAATTTTCTTTTTTATTTTGATATTTTTGCCGCATCCGGTAAATCGTCGAGCGGCTGATGCCGAGTTCTTTGGCGATATCCGATACGCTTTTACCGTCTTGGTACAGTTTTTCAATGTAATCATACGTCATGGCCTTGAGATTCCGGTCGCGGACATTCTTGTCCGGCACGACGGGCGGATTGGGCAGGACCCAGGCTAAGTCGGGCAAGGTAATCTTTTCCTTACGGACGACCAGGGACAGGCGTTCGATGGTATTGGCCAACTGGCGGACATTGCCCGGCCAGGGAAGGGTCTGGAAATAATCGATGACGTCTTGGCCCAGCTCATGGTGCCGTCCATACTGGGCATTGAACCGCTGGAGCAGTGCTTGGGCTATGACGGGAATATCCGCACTGCGCTGGCGCAAGGGCGGCACGTGGATAAGCAGGACAGCTAGCCGATAATAGAGGTCCAGCCGGAAGCGATGTTCCTGGACGGCTTGTTCTAAATCCTTATTGGTTGCGGCGATAATGCGAACATCGACGGGAATGGCCTGATGAGAGCCAAGGCGGCGAATGCAGCGTTCCTGCAGGACCCGCAGCAAATAGTTCTGCAAGTCATACGGCATGTCCCCGATTTCATCGAGGAATAGCGTTCCCCCATTGGCCGCTTCAAAAAGGCCTTCACGGCCTTCGCGGCGGGCTCCTGTAAAGGATCCGCCAGTATAGCCAAAAAGTTCGCTTTCCAAGAGGCTTTCTGAGACAGCACTGCAGTTGATGGCAAGGAACGGTCCCTGACGCCGGCTGCTCATATTATGGATAGCCTGAGCCAGCATTTCTTTTCCTGTGCCCGATTCCCCGGTAATGAGGATGGTCGATTCACTGGCCGCGTAAATCCGGGACAAGCATTTGACCTGTTTCATCATCTGTGAATGGCCGATGATGTCATCTAAATGGTAATAAGCGGTCATCCCCCACAGGGAAGAAGGCGCCTTCTTTTGCGACAATCTAGACTGGCGCAAGCTCCACAATACTTCGGAAAAAGCCCGTACCAAGCCGCCCCACTCGGGTTGCAAGGTGATATATTCCATGCCTTCGGCGCGAACGTAGTCTTCAACGCCTGCACTGACAACCAGCCATTGGATACCGGAAAGGGCTGCCTGATGAACAGAAGCCCGCAGAGCCCGTTCATCCGTATCGGAGGCCAGACAATAAAAAGTGACCCCCATCGCCTTGAACTGCACTTCTAAATCATCATAATAGGCGCGCAGCGAAAGAGGAATGATGACGCCGCAGGATTTCCCCTCGGGAACCTGACGGACACAATTCAACAAATCGAGGACACTGGGCTGAACGACAAAAATCCGTTGCCGCGGATATGTTGCAGCAATCGCTGATGCCATGGGTTCCCACAAAATCACGGCATCCCGTCCGTCCCGAACGCTCTTCCGGATTCGATCCGCTACATCAGCCATAGTGCCATCAATTAGATCAATCTGGGCCAGCTTCCATTTCTGCGTTGCAGGCAGAAATTGTTCAATTTTTGTATATAACTGGGACGATGGAGCAACAACAGAAATCTTAAAGTTCCCATGTACCCCCCCCCTAATATTTTTCACTTTATTCATAATAAAATCTTAATATTTTTATTATTATTTTTTTATCTTGACGGGCTCGCCACGTGCGAGCCCCTACAGTATACGACTACTCGCTACGTGCGAGCCCTTACAATATACGACTACAAACTATACCTGAAAGAACTGGCGCGCTGCAGCTTCGTCTTTTTTCATCTGAGCGACCAGTTCGTCAGCAGATGTGAAGGTCTCTTCCCCTCTCAAACGTTTGCGGAAGAGGAGACTGACGCTTTTGCCGTAGAGGTCGGCATCCCAGTCAAAGACGTGGGTCTCGATGCGGCGGTACTGGTTCTCGAAGGTCGGGTTGTCGCCGATGTTGGTCATGGCCGGATGGCGTTTGCCGTCCCAGCAGAGCTCTGTAATGTAGACGCCGTCCGGCGGGATGGCCATGTTTACGGGGATGAGCATGTTCGCCGTGGCAAAGCCGATCTTCCGGCCCCGATGGTCGCCGGGGACGACGGTGCCGGCCAGGGCGAAAGGCCGCCCTAAGAGGTTCTCTGCCGTTTCCATGTGGCCCATCTGGATGAGGCGCCGGATGACGGTGCTGCTGATGGGCGTCGTCCGGCCCGGCCGTTCCAGGAGGGTCAGGGCGACGACGGGGATGTCGTACTGGCTCATGAAGAATTTCAGCGTTTCCGTATTGCCCGCAGCTTTGGCGCCGTACGTGAAATTCGAGCCGACGACGACAGCCGACGGATGAATATAGGTCAAAAGGTTCTGACAGAACTCTTCCGGCGATTCCTTGAGGAGCGTTTCGCTCATGGGCAGGAGGACCAGGCCGTCGATGCCGACGGCTTCGATATAGTCTGCTTTCTGGCCGATCGTCGCCAAACGCAGCGGTTCTTTTTCCGGGCAGAGGACCGAGAAGGGATGGGCCGTAAAGGTGACGACCATGGTCTTCACGCCCCGGACTTTGGCCCGGGCGATGGCCGTTTTCATGACCATCTGGTGGCCCCGGTGGACGCCGTCGAACGTGCCAAGGGCGACGACGGCTCCCGTAAAGCCTTTTATTTCCTGAAAGGAGTGGAATATTTCCATCGTTCGTTACCTCACAATCCCTCTGCGAACATCTTATGGGGCCGCAGGATATGGTGTTCGCTTTCGTAGTGGGCGATGCCCATGAGCCGTTTGTCCGGCCCGTAGACGCGGATGACATCGCCTGTAGACAAATGGGGCCCGGCAAAGGGCACAGGCCGCCCCTGGAGCAGATAGGCACACTGTTTCACCGAGCAGTTCGCTTTCTTCAGGTTCTGGATAGCCATATCGGCCGGACGGACGTAGGAAAGCGGATCCTGTTCCAGTTCTTCCAGCGTCGCTGCCTCGTCAATCGTGAAGAGGCCGGCCCGGGTGCGCACGAGATAAGTCATGCAGGCACAGGTGCCAAGGGCCGTGCCGAGGTCACGGATCAGGGAGCGGACATAGGTCCCTTTGGAGCAGGTCACGGCAAAGGTGCCGCGCCGGCCGTCAAAGGAAAGGAGCTCCAGTTCATGAATCTTTACGTGCCGCACGGGCAGCGTGAAGTCCACATCCTGACGGGCCAGCTTGTAGGCCTTGACACCGTTGACGTTGATGGCCGAATACTTGGACGGCGCCTGCTCGATGTCGCCGACGAAGGACGAAAGGGCGCGGCGTACGTCGTCAGCCGAAAGGTCCGGTACAGGAGCCGTCCCGACGACGCTGCCCGTACTGTCTTCCGTATCCGTCGCCAGGCCCAGGGCGAACTCCGCATGATAGGCCTTGATGTCACTGTCGCCGTACTCGATGAGGCGCGTCGCAAGGCCGGCATAGACGGGCAGGACGCCGGCCGCCAGGGGATCCAGCGTGCCGGCATGGCCCATCTTCTTCATGCCGTAGATGCGGCGCAGGCAGCCGATGACATCGTGGCTCGACATGCCTGTCGGTTTTAAGACATTGATGATTCCGTGTATCATAAGCGCTTCTCAAGTTCCTTTACGATGAGTTTCTTCGCTTCAGCCAAAGGCTTGTCGATGGTGCAGCCCGCCGCACGGACGTGACCGCCGCCGCCGAAGACGGCAGCGACGGCATTGACGTCGATGCCTTTCGAGCGCAGGCTGACCCGCGTTTCTTTATCGCTCACGTATTTTACGGTAAAAGCGACCTGAGAGCCCTTGACGTTGCGGGCATAATCGATGTACATGCCCGTGTGCTCACCGGTGATCTTGAGGACTTCCGGCGTATAGGAGAGGCAGGAAATGCGGCCGTCGGCAAAGAGTTCCAGGTGTTCCAGGACTTTCGAGAGGGCCTGGAGCTTTTCCAGGGAACGGGCGTCGAGGTGGTCCGAAATGACGTCGGGCCGGGCGCCGTTGTCGACAAGGAGCGCTGCCATGCGCAGCGTATGGCCCGTCGTATTGTTGAACTTGAAGAAGCCGCAGTCCGTGGCAATCGCCGTGTAAAGGGCGTCGGCCATGGCTTCGTTCCAGCTGCAGTGCCAGAGGTCGAAGAGATAGGTCAGGATTTCCCCTGTTGCCGCGCAGTCCGGCCGGACATATTCCCACTGGGCGAAATGCTCGTTGGAAATATGGTGGTCGATATTGAGGACCTTGCCGCGGACCAGCTTTTCGACGCTGCCGATGCGGCCGAGGCCCGTCGCATCGAGGACGACGGTCAGCCACGAGGCATCCGTTTCGATCTGCTCCGGCCTGCCTATGTACTGCA
>URLP01000005.1 GCA_900548635.1 uncultured Megasphaera sp. | reverse complement strand
GTAGCCGATATCGTAAGCCCAGCCGTCGCCGCCGTACATCCAGATGGTCTTCTTGATGATATGTTCCTTGTGGGCGAGGATATATTTCTGCAGAGCTGCGGCTTCGCCAGTAAGTTTTGCCGCCGCCAGTTCCTTGATGTACGTGCGGCTGATGCCTTCCGTAACTTCCCCTTCGTTGGCGACGCCGATAGAATCGAGCCAGGCCTGGATGGCATCGTGGAGCGCACCTTCCGTCAGGGGCAGGAGCGCTTCCGATTTCAGGCGGATCGCATCGCGCTGCTGGTTCATGGAGAGGGACATGCCGAGAGCAAATTCAGCATTGTCTTCAAAGACCGAGTTCGACCAAGCCGGACCGCAGCCTTCGGGGTTGGTCGTATACGGGATGCTGGGCATTGCCGAGCCCCAGGCCTGGGTGCAGCCCGTGGCGTTGGCGACGATCATGCGCGGCCCGAAAAGCTGCGTCAAAATCTTCATATAAGCCGTTTCCGTACAGCCTGCGCAGGCACCGTTGAACTCGAGGAGAGGCTGGTGGAACTGGCTGCCTTTCACGGAGAATTTATCGAGAGTCGTATGTTTTTCCGGAATCGTCTGGGCATAATCCCAATTGACGCTTTCCTTACGCTGCGTATCGAGAGGCTTCATGGTCAGGGCCTTGGCCGGGCAGGCATTGACGCAGGCACTGCAGCTGTAGCAGTCGAGCGGCGAAACCTGGATGCGGAATTCGTAATCTTCGAGGCCTTTGCCGATGGCTTTCTTCGTCTGGAAACCAGCCGGTGCTTTCGTTTTTTCGTCAGCCGTCAGCAGATACGGACGGATAGCGGCGTGCGGACAAACGAGAGAGCAGCGGTTGCACTGGACGCATTTTTCCAAATCCCATTCCGGTACGGTCGAGGCGATGCCGCGTTTTTCGTATTTCGTCGTGCCCAAGGGATAAGAACCGTCAGCATAGGGAACGAATTCGCTGACCGGGATCGTATCGCCGAGCTGGAGGTTGGCCGGTTCGACGACTTTCTTGATGAAGTCCGGGATATCGCGCGTATCTTCAACGACCGGGTCCGAAGGCAGGTCTTTCCATTCTGCCGGCACGTCGACTTCGACGATATCCGAAATGCCGCGGTCGACGGCAGCCTGGTTCATGGCGATGACTTTTTCGCCCTTGGCCAGATAGGTCTTGGCAATGGCTTCTTTCATGTACTTCACGGCATCGTCGATGGGCAGGATCTGGGCCAGTTTGAAGAAAGCTGCCTGCAGGACCGTATTGGTACGGTTGCTGCCGAGGCCGATTTCTTCGGCAATCTTGGTTGCATTGATGATATAGAAGCGGACGTGCTTAGCAGCGAGCTGACGTTTTACTTTATTGCTGAGATGGTTGGCGACGTCGTCTTTATCCCAGCTGCAGTTGAGGAGGAAGATGCCGCCGTCCTTGATTTCACTGACGATATCGTAGGTGCCCATATAGGCTTGTTTATGGCAGGCCAGAAAATCAGCCGATTTAATATAGTACGTAGCCCGGATTGGCTTCTTGCCGAAGCGCAGGTGCGACTTCGTGACGCCGCCGGATTTTTTCGTATCGTATTCGAAGTAGGCCTGGACGTACATATCCGTGTTGTCGCCGATAATTTTGATGGAGTTCTTGTTGGCGCCGACTGTGCCGTCGGAACCGAAGCCCCAGAACTTGCAGCTGATCGTGCCTTCCGTATCGACTGTAATGGGGATATCCGGCAAAGAATGATGGGTCACGTCGTCGATGATGCCCAGCGTGAAGTGGTTCTTCGGCTGGAGCGATTCCATGTTGCAGAAAACGGCGTTGATGGAAGCCGGCGGTACGTCTTTTGAGGAAAGGCCGTAGCGGCAGGCCAGGACCGTGACGTCCTGTTTGACATGGGACATGGCCGCGCAGACGTCTTCATAGAGCGGTTCGCCGAGAGCGCCCGGTTCCTTCGTGCGGTCCATGACGGTAATCGTGCGTACTGTATCAGGCATAGCCTTCATGAAATGTTCCAGTGAGAACGGCCGGTAGAGATGGACCTGGATGAAGCCGACTTTCTTTCCTTCTTTGCAGAGCTTGTCGATCGTTTCCTGGATGGCGCCTGTGACAGAACCCATGGCGATGACCACGTGTTCGGCATCGGGAGCGCCGTAGTAATCGAAGAGATGATAGGGCCGGCCCGTCAGTTCACTGATCTTGTCCATGTAATCCTGGACGATGTAAGGCAGGCGCTGGTACCAGAGGTTGTTGGCTTCGCGGGACTGGAAGAACATGTCCGGATTGGTAACGGTACTGCGCATGACCGGATGTTCCGGATTCAGGCCCGTATGTTTGAAATGGTAGAGCGCATCGCGGTCGATGAGCTTGCCCAGTTCTTCCGGCGGCAGCATCTTGATTTTCTGGATTTCGTGGGATGTGCGGAAGCCGTCAAAGAAATGCATGAACGGCACGCGGCCCTTGATGGTCGAGAGATGAGCGACGGCGGCGAGGTCCGCACATTCCTGGACGCTGGCACTGCAGAGCATAGCCCAGCCCGTATTGCGGCAGCCCATGACGTCGGAATGGTCGCCGAAAATGGACATCGTATGCGTACCGACCGTACGGGCGGCAATGTGCAGGACGACCGGCTTCAGTTCGCCCGAAAGGCGGTGCATGACCGGGATCATCAGCATCAGGCCCTGAGAAGCCGTAAAGGACGAACAGAGGCTGCCCGTTTCCGAAGCGCCGTGGGCGGCACCGATAGCGCCGGCTTCGGACTGCATTTCAACGAGTTTGACAGGCTGACCAAAGAGGTTCTTGCGGCCGTTCGCCGACCAGACGTCGACGTGTTCCGCCATCGGCGACGACGGCGTAATCGGGTAAATCGTAGCGACTTCTGTAAAGTTATAGGCAACGTCTGCCGTAGCTTCATTGCCGTCTAAGGTTTTCACGATTTGCTTAATCATAAAGATACACTCCCCTTTTTTCTACTACACAAAGGAAAATTCATCCGGATTCGTATAACGTTTAACGCTTTTCTGTACTTTTAGTATAATCTCTCTAATTATAAAAGTCAAGCATATCGTTTATGCTGTTTATGTATCATTAAGGGCTTAGTTATACGTTATACGTAAAAAGGAGTGAAAAAAGGGGCCGTCCCTAAGGACAGCCCCTTTTGTGGTTCGTGGTTCGTTTGGCGTTTGTCGAAGATTCCCACAAACGGGCCGCCGTCACGATGAACGACCTACGACGAACGATGAACGATACTCCTAGTACCAGCGCGTCATGGGCAGGTCGTTCTTGGTGCCTTTGGTCATCAGGATCTGGTGGATATCGATGTTGCCGATGAAGAAGGAGACAGCACAGCCGCAAAGGTAGAGGTCCCACATGCGGGCGAATTCTTCACCGCGGGCAGCAATGACTTCATCGCGAACGTTCTGGAAGTTGTTGAACCAGCACATGAGGGTCTTGTAATAGTGGCGGCGCAGGCTTTCGACGTCGATGACCTGGAAGTCGTTGTCGTAAGCGAGGCTGACGATTTCGCGCAGGGACGGCAGGGTTCCGCCCGGGAAGATGTATTTGCGCATCCACGGATTGCCGATGCTTTCGTCATGGCCGCTGATGTAGTGGAGCAGGAACATGCCTTCGTCTTTCAGGAGATGGCAGGCCGTTTCCATGTAGAGCGGATAGTTGGAACGGCCGACATGTTCCAGCATACCGACACTGACGATGCGGTCGTACTGACGGCCTTCAGCGACGAGGTCACGGTAGTCGACAAGGTCGATCTGGACCTGACCCTTAAGGCCCAGTTTTTCAATGCGTTCCTGGCCTTTTTTCCACTGTTCCTTACTGAGTGTGCAGCCATAGCCTTTGATGCCGTATTTCTTGGCCGCTTCGATGAGCAGGTAGCCCCAGCCGCAGCCGATATCGAGGAGGGTCATGCCTTCTTTGAGGTAGAGTTTTTCCAGGATATAGTGGACTTTATTGTGCTGTGCCTGTTCGAGGCTGTCATCTTCATTCTTGAAGTAAGCGCAGGAGTAGCTCATGGACGGATCGAGCCATTTAGCATAGAAATCATTGCCCAGGTCATAATGGGAGGAAACCTGTTTCTTCTGAGCCGATTTCGATTCCGACGGATAGAGGATTCGCTTAAATAAGGATTTATCCAGCGAGAACTGGCTCGACTGGGAGAGGAAGCAGCGCAGGGCCGTGAACAAATCCCCCTGGATTTCGACATCTTTGCGCATATAGGCTTCGCCTAAGGCCAGGGACGTCGAAGCGAGCAGTTCTTTCTTCGAAATGTCTTTATGGATGATGACGTTGAAGAGCGGCTGACCTTCGCCAATGGTGTAAGTCTTGCCATTCAGCTGTACGGTAAAGCAGTATTTATCGAAACGGCGCAAATAATGGACTAAAAAATTATCAAAAATATGCATTGTGATTCCCTCTCTTTTACAAAATAGTTTCTGTCCGGGTGATGCCGCAGACGACGTTTTCCAGTACCATCATCGTCGTCACGGCGCCGACACCGCCCGGCACGGGCGTAATCGCCCCGGCCACAGCAGCGGCTTCATCAAAGGCAACATCGCCGACGGTCCTGCCGGCGACGCGGTTGATGCCGACATCGATGACGACGGCGCCGGGTTTGATCATGTCCCCTGTCACAAGGCCGGCTTTCCCGGCAGCGGCGATAATCATATCGGCCCGGCGGCAGACGGCCTTCAGGTCCCGCGTCCGCGTATGGCAGTGCGTCACCGTAGCGTTGCGGTTCAGGCAGAGCTGCGCCAGCGGCTTGCCGACGACATTGCTGCGGCCGATGATAGCCACGTCTTTGCCGCTCAGGGACAGGTGATAGTAATCGAGGATGGCGATGACCGCTCTGGGCGTGCAGGGTACAAAGCCCGGCCGTCCCGTATACAGATGAGCGATATTGACATCGTTCAGACCGTCGACATCTTTCTTCGGATCGATGCAGTCGATGATGCGCTGGCTGTCCAGATGACGCGGCAAAGGCATCATCGGCAGGATGCCGAAAACGAATTCATCTTCATTGAGCTTGTCGATGAGCGCAAGCAGTTCTACTTCGCTTACTTCTGCCGCTTCGCGGTAGATTTCCGCTTTCAGTCCGACAGCGCGGGCTATCTTCTGCATCGATTTGGCATACATCGCCGACGGTGCATCGTCACCGACGAGGATGATGGCCAGCTCCGGCTGGATATGCAGTTCTTCCTGAATATCTGCCAGGCGCCGTTCTACCCGCTCGCGATGGAATGCGGCGACTTCTTTACCGTTAAGTAATTGCATATGTCTTCCCCCTGTTGTGTTCTTTAATTCCGTTTAAAGATAACCGTGACGTCACTGCCCACAGGGGCGTAACTGCCCGGCCTTGGAGCCTGCTGGACGGCAGTGCCCATCCCTTTGGGAATGAAGCCTAAGCCGGCTTCATTGAGCCAGTCATTGACTTCGCGCGTACTCCAGTCGATGAAGGACGGCATGAGGACGCCGTCAGCCGAGATGTGGACCGCCGGGATATTGTGCTTCTGCGGCATGACCAGAGGCCCTATGGGTTTCTTGTTCATTTCCGACGTCGGACGGATTCCCTTCATACGGACGATTTCCGTCATCATTTCCTTAAAGACCGGCGCCGCTACCTGAGCCCCGTAATAGGCACCTTTCGGATCATCGACGACGATGAGGACCAGGAACTGCGGATCTTCCAAAGGACCGAAGCCGATGAAGGAGCCGACGTACTCGCCTTCGGCATAGCCCGTACTGTCTTCGTTCTTCTTCTGGGCCGTGCCGGTCTTGCCGCCAAAGGTATAGCCTTCGATTTTGGCGCTCTGGCCGCCGCCGCTGGAAATTTCTTCACCCATATACTTGCTGATCGTTTCAGCCGTACCGGCGCTGATCGGCTGGCCGACTTCGGTCGGTTCTTTCTTTTCATAAATCGAACCGTCAGGATTGTCGATTTCCTTGACGATGAAAGGCTTCATCATATGGCCTTCATTGGCAATGGCACTGAAGGCCTGGACCATCTGGAGCGGCGTGACGGCAATGGCCTGGCCAATGCCCATGGCCGCCGTATCGACGATGGACATATTGTTAGGATCAAAGAGGATGCCTTCCTGTTCCCCCGGCAGTTCGCTGCCCGTAATCGTGCCGAAGCCGAAGCGCTTGGCATATTTCGTCAGCGTCTTGCCGCCCGTCGTCACGGCAACGTGGGCCATGCCCGTATTGATGGAATACATGATGATTTCCCGCAGCGTGACGCGGCCCATGCCCTTCATATCCCAGTTGTGGATGATCCTGTCGGCGACATTGACGGAGCCCGTATCATTATAGACATCGCTGACGTGCCACTTCCCTGAATCGAGGGCAGCCGCAGCGATAATGGGCTTAAAGGTCGAACCCGGTTCGTAGATGTTGACGACGGCCCGGTTCTTATAGGAATTCTTATTGCCCTTGCTGTATTCGTTGAGGTCATACGTCGGCCGGCTGGCCATCGCCAGGATTTCTCCGCTCTTCGGGTCCATAACGATGATCGAAGCCCCTTCAGGACGGCTGCGTTCCATGATGCCGTCCAATTCCTTTTCGGCAACATATTGGATCGTGCTGTCCAGAGTCAGGCGGACAGAGCGTTCCTTATCGGGCAGGATCCGTTTTAAGGCCGACGCAAAGACAGGCGTATTCTTATTATCCGTCTGAAGGCGGAAGGACTGCTTGCTGCCGCGGATTTCATTATCCAAAATCATTTCGATGCCTTCCAGGCCGCGGTCATTGTCGCCGACAAAACCGATGACCTGGGCGGCCATCGTACCGTTCGGATAAAAACGGCGGCTTTCATCGCGAAAGCCCAGGCCCTGCAGGTTCTCTGCCTTGATGACGGCTTCAACGGCTTCATATTTATCGTGGTCCATCTGCCGGTCGAGCCAGACGAAAGCCGTATCTTCCGTCAGGCACCGTTCGATTTCATCCTGGGAAATACGCAGGTACGGCGCGAGCACTTCAGCGACGTACTGCGGCGACTCATTGAGCATCGTCGGGTCGGCATAAAGGGACTTGGACATTTCACTGATGGCCAGGACCTTGCCGTTGCGGTCGAGGATCATGCCCCGCGGCGACTGGAGGCGCCGTTCCAGTTCCGTCTGCTCTTCGGCACGGGCGACCATGTCATCGTGCTGCCAGACCTGCAGGATAAAGAGGCGGAGGATGATGCCGCCGGCCAAAAGCAGCAGGGCGACGACGCAGATACCCATGCGGTAGCGGATAGAGTGCCGTTCTTTTCTTTCATGCTTATCCATCTTTCGTGTCCCCTTCATGGCGCTTCATCCAGTGTTCTGCCGCCTGCGCCAGCACATCAGCATCGTTTGCCAGGTCCTGGTTCTGGACCCGCGTCAGAAGGATGCGCAGGCAGTCTCCGGTACGGCGGCCGCAGCAGTCGGGAATACGCCGGTCATAATGAAGGTCTTTCGTACTCACCGGCATGGCCGCGGCCAGCATGGCCATATATTCCCCGAAGGATTCTGTTCCCTCCGTGCTGGCATTGGCGTGGCCGCAGCCCAGGATATCGCCGCAAGCCACGGCTGTCGCCTGGTGCACGGCTTCGACGAGTTCCGCACTCCTGTGGAAAGGCCCTTGCAGCGCTTCATGGCGCAGCCACTTTTCCACATCCCCTTCGGACGTATTGGCAAAAAAATGGAATTTCATATGCGTCTTGACGAGCCAGGCCACGCGCTTGGCGAAGACCGGCTTCTTATGCCAGCGCAAAAGGATCGCTTCAGCCAATTCCGCCCCTTTGGCATCGTGACCGTAATCGGTATAGCGGCCCTTGTGGACGCCGCGGATACCCGGCAGGCCCTTGGCGACATCGTGAAAGAGCGCGGCATAGCGGACGGTCAGGTCCGGCGGCGTATGGGCGACGGTCGCCAGCGTATGGACCCAGGCGTCAAAGAGATGGAACGGCTTCGACTGGGGCGTATCCGGCAAATGGCTCAACTCCGGCAGAATCGGTACGGCTTCATAAATACCGTTGACCTTCTGGCGGCACGAGCAGGCGCCAAGGCCCGTGCGGACGAGGATGTCCAGGCCCCGGTAGGCCGCAGGCGTGACCATGAGGCGGTCCATTTCCTTAACGACCCGTTCCAGGGAAAGGCCCGGCACGCGGCCGAAAGCCCGGGGCATGGCTTTGATCAACTCTTTCGAAGCCAGGAAATCGAGTTGGCCTGCAAAACGGCAGGCCCGGAAAAGGCGCAGGGCATCTTCCTGGAAGCGGAGCACGGGATCGCCCACCGTGACCAGGCGCTTCTTGCGCAGGTCCTTCTGGCCGCCGACGTAGTCGTAAATCTCACCCTGCCGGTCCATGGCCAGGGCGTTGACGGTGAAATCGCGGCGCAGCACGTCTTCGCGCAAGGTCGCAGCATACCAGACCTTGTCCGGCCGGTGACTGTCCTCTCCGTAGGCTTCACCGCGGAAGGTAGCTACTTCGAAGGCCTGACCGGCGACGACGACGACGACGATGCCGAAGGCTTCGCCGTTGATTTCCACCGTATGCCAGCCCTGTACGGCAGCGACGCGCCGGATATCATCAGGCCGGGCAGACGTCGTAATATCATAGTCATGGGGCTCCTTCCCCATGAGCAAATCGCGGACAGCGCCGCCGACGATATACGCTTCAAAACCGGCATCTTCCAGGGCAGTCAGCACCTGACGGGCTCGTTCTTCCATTCTCCCGGCCTTCCTTTCTAAGAATAATAACTGATGTTATATTATATCACGAATGAAAAGTCCTGACCACTACCTGCCCACTCCAAACTGTGTTATAATTTTGGCATACGAATCATTTACCAAGAGGAAAGCAGCAGGTGATCGAGCTGATGGATACAGGTTTAATACATATTTACTGCGGCGACGGCAAGGGCAAGACGACGGCTTCTCTGGGACTCGTCCTGCGCTGTGCCGGTCACGGCGGCAACGTCCTTTTCGCCCAATTCCTCAAGGGCCGCCCTACGGGCGAGCTAACGGCCCTCAAAGCCCTGCCGCAGGTCACGGTCCTGCGGGGCAAGGCGCTCGCGAAGTTCACCTTCCAGATGACGCCGGCCGAAAAGGAATCGACACGCCTGGCCCAGACGGCTTTTCTGGAAGAAATCGCCGCTTTTTGCCAAAAGCACCAGCCGGACCTGGCCGTCTGCGATGAGCTCGTCGGCGCCGCGGCGCTGGGGCTGGTCCCGGAAGAGGCGGTCATCCGCTTCTTAAAAGAAAAGCCGGCCAAAACGGAAGTCGTCCTGACCGGGCGCAATCCCAGCCGGGCCCTCATCGCTCTGGCCGACTATGTCTCAGAAATCAAGAAGGTAAAACATCCCTTTGACCGCGGTATCACCGCCCGCATCGGGATTGAAGAATAAATACATTGCAAGGGGGAAGCAGCTATGATCAATATCCTTGAAGAAGTACGCCGGGAAAAAGACGAACTCGTCGCCCTGCGCCGCCATTTCCATGAACATCCGGAACTGTCGAAAAAAGAAGACCAGACCCTGGCCTACATCGGCGAAAAACTGAGCGCCTGGGGGATTCCTTATAAAGATATCGAAAAAGGCGGCCTCATCGCCTGGATCGACGGCAAAGGAGCAGGCAAGACCCTCCTCCTGCGTGCCGACGTCGACGCCCTGCCCATCGAAGAAGGGGAAAAGAACCTCTCGTGCCCGCGTGTCTGCCGCTCCAAGAATCCCGGCGTCATGCACGCCTGCGGTCACGACGGCCACATGGCCATGCAGCTCATGGCAGCCAAACTGCTCAAGCGCTGGCAGGACCAGTGGGACGGCACCGTCGTCTTGATGTTCGAACGGGGCGAAGAAGAATCGGGGCCCCTTGAATACCTGCTGCGCTATCTGGAAACGGACAGCCCCTGGCATATCGATGCCTGCTATGCCACGCACGTCCGCTGGGATATCCCGGCCGGTAAAGTCTCGATCTGCCATGAAGCACCCATGGCCGGCGGCTTTGGCTTTGAAATCCGCATCAACGGCCACGGCGGCCACGGCTCCCGTCCGGACCTGGCCGAAAGCCCGATTGACTGCTTCCACGACTTCTACGGCAACATGCAGGCCCTGCGCATGCGGGCGGTACCGCCGAAAGAATGCCTGACCTTCTCCATCGGCAGCCTGCACAGCGGCGACGTCCTCAACGTTATCCCCAACAGCCTGACCTTTGCCGGCACAAGCCGCTTCTTCAGCTACGACCATGCAGGCAAACGCTTCTATGAAGAATTCCATCATATCTTGGACAATGCCTGCAGGACCTACGGCTGCACGTACGATATCCTGCATATGCCGGAACCGCTCTTTGAAGTGCAGAACAATCCGGTCTGCGTCGACATCGCGGAAAAAGCCGTGGCAAAATACATCGGCCCCGATGCGCTTGCGGACTGCACGCCCTGGATGGCTTCGGAAACCTTCGCCATTACGTCGCGCCTCTACCCCGGTATCCTGACCTTTACGGGCATCGAAAATAAAGAAAAAGGCTGCGGCGCCAACCACCACACGCCGGAATTCGACCTCGATGAAGACGGTCTCGTCTCTGGTGCCGCCACGTGCCTCGGCTTTGCCATCGACTACCTGGAGCAGAAACCGGATATCCCCTTTACGCGGCCCGACGAACCGCTGGAAAAACTCGTGGCCAGGAATATATGAAAAATGCGCTGTCCCCTAAAGGACAGCGCATTTTTCGTTCGTCGTAGTTCATTCATCGTTTGCCGAAGCTGCGCACTGCGCTGTTTATTACGATGAACGATGAACGATGAACGACGAACGATCAACGATCATTTCTATGTCGCGGATAGATGAGCAGATAGAACGTGACCAGGGCTCCGATTTCGCCGATGACCATGACGATGCCCATGGGGATGGCTGTGTGGTCGCCGGCGATGCCGACGACAGGGGCCATGACGGCACCGCTGATCATGGAGAAGAAGCCGATGAGGGCCGACGCGCTGCCGGCACTGCGTCCCTGGTCCTGCATGGCCATGGAGAAGCTGCTTGTGCTCATCATGGAGATCGTCGAGATGGTCAGGAAGAGAATAATGATGACCAGCGGCAGGGGCAGAGTGAACCAGAAGGCACCGAGGAGGAGGACGCTGCCGACGGCGGCGACGAGGAGCGAGCCGCGCAGGAGCTTCCAGTCGGCGATGCGGCCGGTCATGCGGCCCGTCATGGCGCCGTTAATCATCAGGCCGATGCCGTTGAGGCCGAAGATATAGCTAAAAGCTTGGGCCGAGACGCCGTAGACGTTCTGGAAGACGAAGGACGACCCGGAAATATACGAAAAGAAGGCGGCAAAGCCAAAACACTGCATAATGCAGTGACCCATGAAATAAGGCTGATGGAACAAGGCCTTCATCCCCTTCAGGCTGGCCGTCAGACCGCCGGAAGCACGGCGCCGCTGCGGCAGGGTTTCGCGCATCAGTGCCGCCGATACCGTCAAAATCAGGCCGATGACGGCGACGAGGACGAAGATGCCTTCCCACGGTGCAAAGCGCAGGATTTGACCGCCGATGACCGGTGCCAGAATCGGCGCAATACCGTTGACCAGCATCAGCATGGCAAAGAGCCGCGTCAGGGCACTGCCCTTGCAGATATCGCGGGCAATGGCCCGGGAGAGGACGATACCGGCGCCGCCGGCACAGCCCTGGATGAGGCGGAACAAGAGAAAGATGCCGATCGACGGCGAGAGGATGCAGCCCACCGTAGCCAGCGTAAAGATGGCCATGCCGACCATCAAAGGCCGGCGCCGTCCCTGGTCATCACTGATCGGTCCGACGGCAACCTGACCGACAGCCATGCCGGCCATAGAAAAGGTCAAGGTCAGCTGGATGCCCGACGGCGAGACGGCAAACGCCTTCATCATCGACGGCAGGGCTGGCAGATACATGTCCGTCGAGAGCGGTGCAATCGCCGCCAGCATGCCTAAGAAAACAGTCATCCATAAGAGCCAGCGGCTCCCTTTATTATTTACTTTCATCAAAAAGAATCCCCTTTCGCCAGCAGTGCCGGAACTTCATCCAGACTGCGGCAGCATTTCCAGGCCAGCCCTTGCACCTCTTTGGGAATGGTAATTAAATCGGGGATCCAGATCGACGGGATGCGGGCAGCGTGAGCTGCCAGGATACCGCTTTCTGAATCCTCCAGTACCAGCGCCTGGTCCGGAGCAACATGGGCCTTATCGCAAGCCATCAGGAAGACATCCGGAGCCGGCTTGCCGTGCGCTGCTTCTTCGCCGCTCTGGACGACGGAAAAGAAAATCGCTGTGCCCGTTTTTTCTAATAAATATTCAATCAGGTTCCGCGGTGACGACGAAGCGACGGCACATGGGATGCCTTCCTCCCGTGCATAGTGCAGGACATGGATCAGACCCGGCTTGATGGGGATGGCATGACTGCGGTAATATTCCAGCTGCAGCTGTACTTTCTCCCGGCAAATATCTTCATAAGGATAGGCCCTGCCGAAAGCGTCTTCGCAGATGGCACGGATGCGCAGATTGTCGCGGCCAAGCATGCGGTCGAAGACAGAACGGTCCAAATCGTAGCCGTAACGGGCCGATATTTCCCGCCAGCAGCGGTAGGAAATGGGTTCCGTATCGAACATGGTCCCATCCATATCAAAAATAAGCGCTTTTCGTATACTCATGCATTCTCCTTTTTATATAATTTATTTATTTATCAATTTTCACATTACCTTACTATTATAACGAAAAATAAGGGAATTGCAATTCCCTTGTTTGCCACGACAATAAATAACTATTCCCATTTTCGATAGCATTATGATTTTTTATCATATATTGTATTCTCATTCTCTTTATCGTTCTCACTTGTATCCTGTGCCAACTCTGCTATAATGAAGGGAATCAGAAAGATGGTGATTTTCTATGATCGAATTCATTATCCGCCGCTTCATCAAAAACTATGAGGATACAGATGATAAACACGTCCGTGAACAGTACAGTATCCTCGGCGGCGTCTTAGGCATTATCTGCAATTTATTCCTCTTTATCAGCAAATTCCTTGTCGGCACGATGAGCAACAGCATCGGTATCTTATCCGATGCCTTCAACAACCTGACGGACATGGGCTCGTCCTTTATTTCCATCATCAGTGCCAAACTGAGCAACCGCCCGCCGGACAAGGAACACCCTTTCGGCCATGGCCGTTTCGAATACCTGGCGTCCCTGACCATTTCCATCATCATCCTCGTCGTGGGCTTCAAGCTCTGCGAAACGTCGATCGGCAAATTCTTCGAACCGGAAGAAATGGAATTTTCCTACTGGAGCATCGGCGTCCTCGTCGTCTCCATTGCCGTCAAAGGCTGGATGTGCGTCTACAACCGCTTCATCGGCAAGAAGATCAACTCCGGCGTCAATGAAGCCACGGCGGCCGACAGCATCACCGACGCCATCGCCACGACAGGCGTCCTCGTCGCCACCATCGCCCAGCAGTTCACGGATCTGCCCATCGACGCTGCGGCCGGTACGGGCATCGGTTTGATGATCATGTACGCTGGCTACGGAATCGCCAAAGACGTCATCAACATCCTCCTGGGCAAAGCACCGGCGCCGGAGCTCATCCGCAGCATCGTCGATACCGCCCTGGGCTGCCGCTACGTCGTCGGCGTCCACGACATCCGCATCCACGACTACGGCCCGGGCCGTACTTTCGGCTCCCTCCACGCCGAAGTGCCGGATACAGCGGACCTCGTCGAAGTCCACGCCGCCCTCGACGTATTGGAAGACGAACTGCAGGACAAGTTCCACATGGAAGTCAACATCCACATGGACCCGCTCTGCACGGATATCCATAAAATCAATAACGTCCGCCACGTCCTCGACAAAATCGTCCATGAAAAATATCCGCGCTATCATACGGACCACCTGCGCATCACCTCAGGCCACGCCCGCCTGAACATCATCTGCGACATCCACATCCCGCCCGAAGAATACAACGTCCGCGACATTGCCCGCATCCGCCGCGACATCAACGACTGCATGCGCAAATACAACGACAAATACCGCGTCGTCCTGGCCAGGATCATCGCCGACCCCCAGGCCATGACGCGCCGTGAGCTGCAGCCCGCAGGCCGCAGTCCGAAGGCGGCTGTCACCCCCTTCGACACTACGGGACACCGCTTCCCGTAAACGGCAAACGAACCACGAAAGGGGCTGTCGCTTCATGCGGCAGCCCCTTTCGTCTACTGCACCACCAATGACCGCGGTTCGAGCATGGCCTGGAGTTTCTGTCTCAAATCTTCTGTTGTTTCAACCCAGTATTTTTCGTTGGTCAGGATGGTCCTGCGGCTGCCCATGAGGTGGAAATAGACTTTCACTTTTCCCGGGTGCTGTTCCAGGACCTGGCCGATGCGGCCGGCGAGGTCCGTCCGTTCCAGATGGGCCGGGATCTTGATGAAAAGCTTCGTCCCCATGCCGGGATGCCAATAGTCGCCGGCCTGACGGGCAGCGGCCGGCGAGACAGCTGCCGGCTGCGGTGTGCCTTCCCCATTTTCTTCGCCCAAAGGCCGTACTTCTTCTGCCAGAATCTGGATGCTGTCGTCATTGATATCGGCCCGGCCGCGGACGGCGACGGCCATATCGACAGCCACGGCCTGCTGGCAGCGGGCATAGGTCTTCGGGAAGACGACGACCGAGACGGTATGCGTAAAGTCTTCGACCGTAATAATCGCCATCTGTTCATTGCGCTTGGTCATGACCTGCTTCTTCGCCGTAATCAGGCCGCCGATGCGCATCATTTTGCCGTCATACTGACGCCCATCGTCTCCGTAGAGGACGGAGAGAGGCGTCAGTTTTTTCATGATTTCCTTATACTTGTTGAGGGGATGGCCACTGAAATAAAAACCGTCATATTCCTTTTCCATGGCCAGACGCATTTCAATGGGATATTCTTCGATATCCGGATATTCGAGCTCTGTCATCACATCTTCTTCATCATCGAAGAGGCCCATCTGGCCCATGGCATTATCCTTCTGACTCAGCGAGCCCATGGCCACGGCCTGACCGAGGACGGCCATCAGCTGGGAACGCTTCTTGCCGAACGAGTCCATGGCGCCGCACTTAATCAGGCTTTCGAGCGCCCGCTTGTTGACGATATGGTAATCGACGCGGCTGCAGAAATCGCCGAGCGACGTAAAGGGACCGCCTGCTTCGCGGGCCTTGACGATGGCCTCGATGGCATTGCCGCCGACGCTCTTGACGCCGGAAAGGCCGAAGCGGATGGCTCCGTCCTGAACGGAGAACATGGAGACACTGGCATTGACGTCCGGCGAGAGGACCTTGACGCCGTGACGGCGGCATTCGGCGACGTAGTAACTAATCTTGCTGACATCGTTGATCATGCTGGTCATCGTCGCCGCCATGAATTCCGGCCGATAATGGGCCTTGAGGTAGGCCGTCTGCCAGGCCACATAAGCATAGGCGGCAGAATGGGATTTATTGAAGCCGTAGCCTGCGAAATAGACCATCAGGTCGAAGACCTTGTTGGCGATTTCATCGGCAATGCCGTTCTTGCGCGTACCGGCGAGGAAATTTTCCCGCTGCGCCACCAGAATAGATTCCTTCTTCTTGCCCATGGCGCGGCGCAGCAAATCGGCCTGACCGAGGGAAAAGCCGCCCATGACAGAAGCGATCTGCATAACCTGTTCCTGATAGAGGATGACGCCGTACGTATCCTTGAGGATCGGTTCCAGGAGCGGGTGCAGGTAGGTGACCTTCTTTTCGCCGTGGCTGCCTTTGATGAAGTCGTCGACCATGCCGCTGCCGAGCGGGCCCGGACGGTAGAGGGCGACGAGCGGGATCATGTCTTCGAAATGCTTCGGCGCCAGTTCCTTGACGAGATTCGTAATGCCCGATGATTCCATCTGGAAGACGCCGGCCGTGTCCCCTTCCGTCAGGAGGCGGCACGTATCCGGATCGTCGAGGGGAATCTTGTTGATATCCAAGTCGATGCCGTGGTCCTTCTTGATCATCTTGATCGTATCGCCGATGACCGTCAGCGTCCTGAGGCCCAAAAAGTCCATCTTCAAAAGGCCCAGCTCTTCGACGAGGTCCTTTTCGTACTGCGTCGTCAAATCGCCTTCCTTGGAATGCTGGACCGGCACGTAGTCGTCGACAGGAGCTGCGGAAATGACAACACCCGCAGCGTGGGTCGACGAATGGCGCACGAGGCCTTCCAGGGACTTGCCGAAATCGACGAGGCGGTGGACTGTCGCGTTCGTTTCATATTCCGTGCGGAATTCCTTACTCATCTTCAGGGCCTTGTCGAGGGTCATACCCAGTTCGTTGGGCACCATTTTGACGATGCGGTTCACTTCGCTCAGGGGGATATCGAGGACGCGGCCGACATCGCGCAGGACGGCCTTGGCCGCCAACGTCCCGAAAGTGATGATCTGCGAAACGTGATCCACGCCGTACTTGCGCGTCACGTAGTCGATGACGCGGCCCCGGTTTTCATAGCAAAAATCCATATCGATATCCGGCATGGTGACGCGTTCCGGATTGAGGAACCGTTCAAAGAGGAGGTCATACTTCAAGGGGTCGAGGCCGGTAATCCCCAGGAGATAGGCGACGACGGAACCGGCTGCCGAGCCGCGGCCCGGGCCGACGGGAATCTCATGATCCCGGGCATACTTGACGTAGTCCCAGACGATGAGGAAATACGACGGAAAGCCCATGGTGTCGATGACGCCCAGTTCATAATCGAGGCGCTTGCGCACCTGCGGCGTGATAGGGTCGTACTTTTCCGGCAGCGCCGCTTCACAGAGCTTGCGCAGATACGACGAATCCGTTTCCCCTTCCGGCACGGGGAACTGGGGCAGATGGCGTTCATTAAAAGAAATCTCGACGTGGCACTTGTCAGCGATTTCCAGCGTCGTATCCAGGGCTTCCGGCATATCCGGGAAGAGAGCTGCCATTTCATCGCCGCTCTTCATATAGAACTCGTTGTTGGAAAAGCGGAAATGCGACGGGTCGTCGAGAGTGCTGCCCGTCGAAATACAAAGCTTCACTTCCTGCGCCGCTGCATCGGACTGATGGATATAGTGGTAGTCATTGGTCGCTACCAGCTTCAGGCCGTACTCCTTCGACCAGCGCTTAAAGACGGCGCGCACGAGCTTTTCTTCCGGCAGGCCGTGATTCTGCACTTCCAAATAAAAATCATCCTTGCCGAAAATCGAGACCAGCCGTTCCAGCGTCCGCCGCGCCCCAGCTTCATTGTGATTGATCAAATCCTGCTGGATATGCCCTTCAATGCAGGCACTGAGGGCAATCAGGCCTTCATGGTACTGTTCCAATAAATCGTAGTCCACGCGCGGCTTATGGTAGTTGTTTTCCCCATCGACGAAGCCCTTGGAAACGATTTTAATCAGATTATGGTAGCCCTTATTGTCCTTGGCCAATAAAATCAAATGACAAAGGCGTTCCTTCGTCTTCTTCTCAAAGCGGCTGCCCCGGGTCATATACACTTCGCAGCCCAGAATCGGCTTGATGCCTTGGGCCACGGCTTCTTTATACAGATAAATGACACCGTACATATTGCCGTGGTCCGTAATCGCCACAGCCGGCATATTCAGCTCCTTCGCACGCGCTACCATATCCGGGATTTTACACAAGCCGTCAAACAAACTGTACTGCGTATGGACATGCAAATGAACAAAAGGCCGCATCAAAAAAATCCTCCTCTATGAGAAAAATAATAAAACGAAACAATCGACGTAATGTATTATTTTACCACAGATAAAGGTATATTACTATGGCTATTCTCAATATACCGAGCAAAAAAAGCTCCCCTAATAGGGGAGCTGGCCGCCGGCGGCGTCTGAGGGGTTGTTCTTTATCATTGAAATAGCAAAACTGCTATTCGTCTTCCACATTCGCCGTAAAAGAAACATCCAGCAAATTCCCCGGTTCCAGGACCAACTTGCCGTCACGATACATCTTTTCGGCCAAGGCCTCCGCTTCCTCACGGGACGGCGCTTCGATGGAGAAATCCTGACTGACGTGCTCCTCGACGGTAACGGTGAATTTTTTCATGGATACCCACCTTGCTATAAATTTTTTATTAGTATATTATACATGAGATTGGCAATATCGTGACTGCGCTTATCAATCAAATTTTTTGTCCAATATTGCTCTTTCAATCCATACTGGCTTTCATTTCGATTGATCATATCATATAACCTTGCTTCTGGTCCAGTTTTTATTTCTGTTGTTTTCGGCTCAACAAGAGTAGAAGTAAGGATAAAATTACTCATTTTATAATATGCTTTTTTCTCTTCAAAAACAGCATTTCCCATAGAAGAATTTGCATTGCCTGCAATTAACGTTAAATTCCCAATCCGGTTTATATAATTTTTCAGTTCCGATTCTGATTCAAAGCCCAAATCGCTTAACTTAAGATGCTTTTTTGCGAAATCAAAATGTTGCGGTAAGATATGTTCTACAGAAGCTTTCTTTCCTCTCGCTGGTTTTAGAATAGGCGTTTCATTCTTATTGAAATACATTTCTATAAATTCAAGAATACTCGTAGCTTTACTGTTAACTTTTCCGCTTCTTCCCGAATGATTTTTTTCAGCTAATAAGCTTTTTACATTATTGGCAAATAACTCAATTTGTTCATCCAGTGCGATATAAAGATTTTTTATTGCCTTCTTTTTATCAATTTTATCATCTTCACGATATTTTTGGATTAACACTGGGACTAATCCCTCAATTTTATTTGTCTGATTATAAGAAAATAAGATTGAAGCACTTAATCGTGTCAGACGATCCAATACTTCTCTCTTAATATCGTCAGTTTCATTATAAAATAAAATCAAGATTGGATTGAACTGTTTAATTTTTAAAATTTCAAATAAGATGGACATATTGATATCGTCTAAAAAGTACCCATAGTTTTTATTTTCAATATTCGCATAAATACGTGATGCTTGAACCATTTTATTAACAAACTCAGTAACTTCCTGGCCAGACAGATTTTTATTCTTAAAATACTGATAGAGGTCTTCTGCTTTATTATTATCACCATAACAAGCTACTACAAAGTATTTCAAAAAAGTAGACGACTGGATAGGAGTCTTTGGTATATGAAGATTATTAATTAATTCTCGCCAATTTTCATTAAAATTTTCTTTAGCTGTATTCGACTTCAAATCAGTCACAATCGCTTTTAAAAATATATTTTTTATCAAATCCATTGGTTCCAGAGATCTGCCACGGTCATTTAAAATTTCAAATAGCTGGAACGCTTTTGCTTCAGTAGGTGCAGTCGTTTCAATCAACATTATTTTTAATTTATAATATGCAAAAAAATGAAATAACTGCTCATTATTGAGTTCTTCATCGATTGACTCATACAATTTATCAAAAACAGCACAGATATTTTTATCTGCATCGGTTAAAATGTCATTTTCATCAGATTTCCCACTAATCAGTTTACGGTAATATTGTCCAAAATTAAGTCCACTGTCATGTTGAATCTTAAGATCTTTAAATGCCCCCATATCATTGACAATACTATAGCTTTTTTGTAAGTCTGATATCATACTGTAAGCATTCGCAGGGGTCGGCTCTTCAGCATCGATAATTTTCTTTTGTATAACCATCTGTAAAGCCAATCCCATAAGGGATAAAGTCGTCAGTCGCTGCTGTCCGTCCACCACAATTTTACGATTATTAACATCATCTTGTATCAAAACAATATTACCTAATAAGTAACCTTCTAATTCATCAGTTTCCTTTTGAAATACATTCGTATCCGCTTTTATATCTTCCCACAGCTCTGTGACTTCCTTCTCTCCCCAGACAAAATCTCTCTGAAAATCAGGAATAAAATAAGGTGTAGAATTATTCATCAATATATCCGCAATAGGTTTCATTACAGATAAAATTGTACCTGTTTTTGACATAATACAGCCTCCATCTATATTTATTACTTACTTTATTAGATCACATCAGTTTGTATTTTTCAAGATCTATGATAAAGTAAAAAAAACACAATAGAAGGCTCTAAGATGTATTAAAAGTTTTAAACCGCCCTATTCCCAATGGATGACATTACAGAAAATATCATACGGGTTGCCACTTCCGCTATCCATTTTAACAACCGACTTGCGTTGTCTTATAATCAACACCTTACGAACAAAAAAAGCATACAGCCAATAATGATCTCAAAATAGTCTATGACTAAATCTCACAGCGGGCTGCCCTTTGGGACAGCCCCTACGGATGCGGCATACAGCCGCATAATTCTTATCGCCTGTATGCGATATCGTAGGGGACGTCCTGCAAAGGCGTCCCGCCGTGAATCCTATGTATGGACAGAATTTATGACAAATGGCATACGGTCGTAATCAAATCGTGAGTCTGTCGCGGCAAAGCCGCATCTGAGTCCGAGGAAAAGTCGTTATTCTTGGTTCGTGACCCGTAAAAACTCACCACTATATTCGAATGGATTGTGGTTAAATATCACAGCGGGACGCACAAGGCTCCCTTTATAGGGGAGCTGGCCGCCAAAGGCGGTCTGAGAGGTTAAAGGGCGTCCCCTACGCACAGGGCCGCTGACCGTGTATTTTTTGCTGTCCCCAGGACCGCGGCGGTCTGCGAAATTTCCATTACTCCCAGTCGTCGTACTGGCTATCGTCATCGGGGTTATCCCAGTTGCCGTCGTAGTCGCGTTCGGCCCGTTCTTGTTCTTTGTTCCGTTCGTGGATTTCATGCAAAATCAGTCCGGTTCCTACGGCAGACAGAAAGGCGGCATCGTCAGCGTCGAGTCGATGGTTGCGCTGGGTATCTTCTGAGGCTGGCTGGATGTTTTCTTTTTCAAGGACTGCTGCCTTTTCTCTTTCTTTTTGTTCGGCCTGTTTCTGGCCGCTTCGCCGTAGGCCGCAGACGATGACGAAAGTCGTCAAGGTCGCTGCAACGATGGCTTTCAAAGGTTCCGTGACGCCGAGCCACATATAGAGTTTAGCAATCCCTGTAATCAGTAAAAATAAGAAGATGATGAACCAAGCTGGCATAGCGCTCACCTCGTATCATAAAAAAACATAGTTCCTATATTTTTATTATATCACGGCTCGATTATTCTGAAACGTTTAACAGATTCTGCTCCCCTTACAAGCCTGTCTTTTTATGGTAAAATGGGAACAACGTCACAATATTTTATCATCAAGGGGGATTCCGCTCTATGCTCAATCAAGTTTCTGTGTTTGCTGAAAATACGAAAGGCGCCCTGCGCAAGATGACGTCGGTCCTGGCCGATGCCAATATCAATATTTACACCATGCTGGCTAACGACAGCGCTGAATTCGGCATTATCCGCCTCATCGTCACGGATCCGGAACTGGCGGTAGAACAGCTGCAGAAAGCCGGCTACCAGTGCCATACAGATAAAGTCGTCGCCGTGGAAATGGGCGATACGCCGGGCTGCCTGGACAAAATTCTCGACAATCTCCGCCAAGCCAATATTTCTATTGACTACTTGTATATTTCCTATAACCGCCAAGCCGGCACGCCGGTCGCCGTCTTCAAGACTCGCGAAATGGAAACGGAAACCTTCCTGCGCGGCAAAGGATACACGCTGCTGGACAGTTTTTAAGGGGTCAACGACGTGAAAAAAGGGATTGTGCACGATAGCAGAAGCCTTCGTGCGACAATCCCTTTTTTGTTTATGATGAACGATTTTACAGCAGTTCCGCCATGTCGTAGATGAGGCGTTCGGATTTTTCCCAGCCTAAGCAGGGGTCGGTAATAGATTTACCGTACGTGCCTTCGCTGATTTTCTGATTGCCATCTTCGATGTAGCTTTCAATCATCAAACCCTTGACCAGTTGTTTAATGTCAGCCGAGTGCTTGCGGCTATGGATGACGTCTTTGGCAATGCGTATCTGTTCCAAATATTTCTTGCCTGAGTTGGCGTGGTTGGCGTCGACGATGACGGCCGGATAGGCCAGGTCACGCTTACCATAGGCTTCGTACAGGCGCTGGAGGTTTTCATAATGATAGTTGGGCATACTGTTGCCGAAACTATCGACGTAACCGCGCAGGATGGCATGAGCCAGCGGGTTCCCCTTTGTGCGGACTTCCCAGCCGCGGAAGAGGAAGTCCTGTGTATGCTGAGCCGCTTCGATGGAGTTGAGCATGACCGAAATGTCACCAGATGTCGGGTTCTTCATGCCTACAGGGATACCGACCCCACTGGCAATCATGCGATGGAACTGGTCTTCGACGGAGCGGGCACCGACGGCAGCATAGGACAAGAGGTCCGACAGGTAGCGGAAGATTTCCGGATAGAGGACTTCTTCGGCACAGGTAAAGCCCGTTTCGCGGACGACGCGGGCATTCATTTCACGGATGGCGATGATGCCGCCCAGCATGTCTTCCTTCCCTTCCGGATCGGGCTGGTGGAGCATGCCTTTATAGCCGACGCCGATAGTACGCGGTTTGCTCGTATAGACGCGCGGAATGATGAAAATCTTATCCTTGACCTGTTCCTGGACTTTGACCAGGCGGTGGATATAGTCGAGGACGGCTGGTTCATTATCAGCCGAGCAGGGACCGATGATCAACAGGAAGCGGTCGTCTTTGCCCGTAAGGATGTCCTTGATTTCTTCGTCCCGCTTTGCCTTGATGGCTTTGACATGGTCGTCGATGGGAAATTGTTCCATCAATTCCTGCGGTTCCGGTAATTTACGGATATATTCCATTTGCATTTCCATGGTATCTTCCCCCTGAATAAAAGTGATGTTGCCCTTATTATAGCATAGTTTGTAGTTTTTAGTTTATAGTTTTTAGTACTAAATTTATTAATTTAAACTGCCACTTTAAACTACAAACCACAAACTTTAAGCTATCATTTAGTTTAAACGAACAGTAAACGTTATACGTCCTTCTTTGTAGGAGACGTTGATTTTCCCTTTCATCAGTTTCGTCAGTTCTTCTGCCATGGAAAGGCCGATACCGTAGCCGGCTTTCTGGCTGTTGTGGGACGTGTCGCCGCGGTAGAAGCGCTCGAAGAAGCGGGAGTAGTCGACGTTCGTGCCGTCGGCGTAGTCATTGGTGACGGTGACGACGGCTCCTTTGCCGAGGCGGGGCTTGCGCAGAGCGACGGCAATCGTGCCCTTGTCGTCACAGTATTTGACGGCGTTGTCGACGAGGATATTGACCAGCTCGTAGAGGCACTTGCTGTCGCCTTTGACTTTGATGCCGTCGGCAATCTCTGCGGTCAGCTTCTTTTCGCCATCGGCGGCGAGCTGCCGGAAGGAATCGACGACGGAATGGACGGTGGCCGAGAAATCGACGTCCGTAATGACTAAATCGACCTGAGAGCGTTCGCCCATCTTGGAGAGCATGATCAAATCCTGGATAAGGTTCGTCAGGCGGCGGACCTGCTTCAAGATGCTGTCCGTCCACTGGCTCTTGCCGTTGAGCATCTCAATGGCTTCGGCATTAGCCGAAATGATGGCAATCGGCGTCTTCAGTTCATGGCCGGCATTGGTGATGAAGCGCTTCTGGTTTTCCATATTGCGCACGAAAGGCTGGATGGCGACGTTGCAGAGGGCAGCCAGGATGAGGACGTAAAAGACGACGCAGGCCAGGCCGAACCAGATGGAATAGCGCATGAAGGACGATACGGCGGCAACATCGCGCGTGCAGTCGAGGATGGCGATGAGGTAGCTGCCGTCGTCATTAGGCTTGATCAGATAAGCATAGCTGGCGCGGTTCTTCTTGAAAACACCCTGCCGGGTACCGTTTTCCCGCGCTTCTTCGACAGTCGTCCGGGCATATTCGATGGCTTCTTGTTTCGAGAAGGACGCAATATGCTGGATGTCGATATCCTTAGCGTAGCCGTTGGCATCGACGAGGACGCTGAAGAAGCGTATCTGATAGGCAAATTCCGGCGTCTCTTCCGTCCACGACGGGTCGCTAAAGAAACTGCTGTCGCTGCCGCCGATTTTCTGAGGCACGGCGCCGTCATTGTGGACGATGTAAGTGAGGACGGACATGACCTGGGACTGCATGCGCATATAGGCAATGGTGTTGATCAGGCCCAGGGCGACGCCGAGAACGACGATGACGCCAATCGTGGCCAAAATGATGAATTTGCGGCGCAGGCGCTTGATGATATTCATAGGCTAGGGCTCCGCAGCGGCATCTTTGGCCGTCAGGGCATAGTCCTGCCCCTTTTCACCGACGATTTCGATGTCGGCCTGGACAGCTTCCAGTTTTTCCCGCAAATAAGATACGTAAATGAAGACGATGCCTTCATCGACGTCGTCTTCATCGCCCCAGACGTTGTCGAAAATCTGGGACGTCGACAAGGCTTTGCCGGCATTGGCCATGAAGAATTTCATGAGCTTCGTTTCTTTATTGGCCAGGCGGATGGAATTGCGGCAGGCCAGCTCTTGTTCTTCCACGTCGAGTTCGACATTGCCGACGGTGAGCTTCGACGGCGTAAAGGCCGTCGAGCGCCGCGTCAGCGAACGCAGGCGGGCCAGGAGTTCGCCCATGGCAAAGGGCTTGGTCAGGTAATCGTCGGCACCGGCATCGAGGCCCGTAATGCGGTCGTCGATTTCCGCTTTGGCTGTGAGCATGATGACAGGCGCCATGTTCCCTTTTTCACGGATTTCCTTCAGGGCCTGGACGCCGTCCTTCTTAGGCATCATGATGTCGAAAATCATACAGTCATAGGACTGGGACAGGGCTTTTTCTACCGCTGCCTGGCCGTCATAAACGGCATCGACATCGTAGCCGGAATGCGTTAAAATCGCGGTCAGGGCCGCGGACATTTCTTTTTCATCTTCAGCTAAAAGAAGACGCATAGTAGTTCCCCCTTATTCCTGATTATGGATCAAATTGCGGATGGTCTGCATGGAGACGTCGCACGAAGCCAGTTCATCGGCACAGCGCTTGAGTTCGCGGACGATGAGCTCCGGATTCTTGATATCGTGCTTATATTTCATCTGATGTTCCAGGCTGGCCCAGGAGTCCATGGCAATCGTGCGCAGCTGGACTTCGGCAAAGAAATGGCCGGGATTGGCACCCGTCACATCTTCGTAGGGTTCTTCCAGTTCCAGGATGACGTGATAGCTGCGGTAGCCGTTGGGCTTCACGTGGCGGATATAGTCCTTTTCTTCGACGACGCGGACGCCGTCGAGACCTTTGAGGAAATCGATGGCTGCGTAGATATCGTTTAAAAAGCAGCAGACAATACGGATGCCGATGGCATCGCGAATCTCGTGGAGCGCTGAGTAGGCCGTCTGGGGCAGGCCCTTGCGGTCGCACTTTTCGCGCATACTGTCTTCGGACTTGATGCGGTACAGCAGATGTTCATACGCCGCTTCCCCCGTCCTTGCCTTTACGCCGTCACTGTAAGCGCGGATGCGGCCGACAATATCCTCCAGCGTCACCTGCAGCGCCGGCCGATAAGAACCATAAATAGAATCCATATACGATTCACCTCGTTTTTGAGAAATAAAATGTACAGATATTATAGCATAAAACAAGGGCCGCCGCATACGCGGAAGCCCTTGTTCGTGATTCGTTGGGCGTGTACCGTTTGCCGAAAATTCAACGAACCACGGCAAACGACCCACGACAAACGATCTGTCAGTCTTTCTTATTTGTCAGGTAGTACGAAATGCGGCTCAGGCCGATGGACAAGTCTTCGCGGAAGACGAAGATGCCGTCCGGTACGGTCAGGCGCAGGGGCGCAAAGGAAAGGATGCCCCGGATGCCGGCGGCGACCATCTGGTCGGCGACCTGCTGAGCGACGGCGGCCGGCGTCGTGATGATGCCGATCTGGATGCCTTCGCGCTTGATGACTTCGCCCATTTCGGAAATCGGCGTGACTTCGACGCCGCCGACGTTCTGACCGATGATGCGGTGGTCGACGTCGAAGAGGCCTGTCGTGCGGAAGCCCAAACGGCCGAAGGTCTTATAGTTTGCCAATGCCCAGCCGAGATGGCCGATGCCGGCGATGCCGATTTTCCAGTGCTGCTGCAGGCCGATGATTTCGACGATCTGCTGGCACAATTCGCTGACGTAATAACCGACGCCTTTCTTGCCAAAAGCACCGAAACAGGTCAGGTCCTTGCGAATCTGTTCCGGTGTGATGCCCAAACGTTCCCCTAACTTTTCGGATGAGATGATATCGATGCCTGCATCCTGCAATAGGAGCAAGTCCCTGTAGTACAGCGGCAACCGTTCGATGACTGCATCCGATATTGCCTTTTTCTGTCTCATGGATGAATACCCTCCAACTATGCCCAAGCTATTCCCTATAGCTATAAGTCATCTTATCTAGTGATTATAGTCACAAACTTATTATATCTCATTGTGAATTATTTCGCAAACTATTTTTTGCTGTTTTTTCAGAGTCTTCGGCATACATATTGGCAAAAAGGGCACTCATAAGCCAAAAAGTAAGTGAAATCTGGGTACTAAATAAATCGTAGTCGCTGACGCCGCTGATCGCCAGGGAAAGGACGGAGGCAGCCATGGTCATGGCCAGGGAATGGTCGAAGGTATGCTGCTCGTGGCGGCGCAGGTAGCGGATAGCATAGCAGGCATTGCCGAAGAAAAACCAGACACCGAAGAAAAAGCCCGTTACGCCCGTTTCGGCGAGTACATTGAGGTACATATTGTGGGCGTGGAAGATGACGATACCTGCTTCCTGGATGAGTTCGTTGTAGACAGGATAGACGTGCTTGAAGGCGCCCCAGCCGATGCCGAAAAGCGGATGGTCGAGGAACATGGCGACCGCCGCTTCCCACATATCCATGCGCATGGAGACCGACGTATCGGCGCCGCTGTGGCTGAAAATGGAAAGGAGCCGGTGCGCAACACCGCCGTGATAGAAGGTCATCACCAGGGGCCCGGCCAGGAAAAGGAGCCAGACCCGTTTATCCCAGTAAAGGCCGAAAAAGAAGACGATGGCGCAGACGCTGAGCCAGGCACCGCGGGAATAGGTCAGGATCAGACAGAGCATGAGGAGGGCTAAAAAGGCCAGGTACATGAGATGGTGCCAGCGGTGGCGCGTGCAGATCATCATCGACGCGGCAGCGCTCATCATGACCAGGAGAAAAGCCGAAAAGAGATTGGGATTGTAGAGCGTCGAATACATGCGGCGCCGCAGCTGCGGGAAGGCCGAGTTGTCGACCCAGTCCGCTTCGTGCAGGGTCAGCATGTGGGCGTACTGGTAGAGGCCGTAAAGGGCGACGATGAAGGCACTCAAAAGGAGCGCCGAAAAAAGGACGCGCCGTTCCCAGGAATGACGCACGAAAAGGAGGATGCCGAAATAGAGGACTGTATACTGGAGAATCGTAAAGATATAAAAGCCGATGCCGAAGAGAAAATGCGGCGAACCGACGAGGGAAAAGAAAGCCGCTGCGGCAAAGGCCGCTGCCGGCAAAGAGAGCGGCGTCTTATAGAGCCGCGGCCGCGGGTATTTCCTGCAGTAATAAACAGCCAGCCCCAAGGCCAGGATAAAAAAGCCTTCCATGACGAACAAATTAAGGGGCATAAAAAAAACCGTCCCCGCCAGGGCATAGACGACGCGCAGCCGTGCCCGCTCGGC